>NZ_JBIVXJ010000009.1:98448-236916 GCF_044769185.1 Pseudomonas sp. NPDC090592 | reverse complement strand
CAGCAGTGAAACGATGCATCGCCGATGGTAGTGTGGGGTTTCCCCATGTGAGAGTAGGTCATCGTCAAGATTCATTTCGCAAAACCCCTATCTGCACATGCAGGTAGGGGTTTTGTCTTTGTTGGCCCAAAAAAGTCCCCTGGCCTCACAACAATCCCTGTGGGAGCGGGCGCGCCCGCGAACACCGGCAAAGCCGGTGCCATCCACCGCGTTGTCTGCTTCGCGGGCGCGCCCGCTCCCACAGGGATTTGCGCCAGCATTCAGAAATTGAGCAAGACGGTTGCTCCCACAGGTAACGCACCCCGCGTGATATCGTTCCCCCCACCGACCTCAGCGCCTGCCAGAGAGTTTCCGATGCCCCACAACACCCATCTCCACCCCGGCTTCATGATCGTCCACGGCAACCGCCTCGACGACCTGCGCAGCCTGGTGGTGAGCTGGATGCGCCGTTACCCCCTGGCGCCGCTGGAAAACGAAATCGCGCTGGTACAAAGCAATGGCATCGCCCAATGGCTCAAGTTGGCCCTGGCCGAAGACCCGCTGGCAGACGACCTGGGCGGCTGTGGCATCGCTGCTGCAATCGATGTGCAATTGCCTGGCAGCTTCATGTGGACGCTGTACCGGAGCGTGCTTGGCCGCGACGAGATCCCGGAAGTTTCCCTGCTCGACAAGGCACCGCTAACCTGGCGTCTCATGCGCCTGCTGCCAGCGTTGATCGAGCGCCCGCATTTCGAGCCGCTGCGGCGTTTTCTTACCGATGACAGCGACCTGCGCAAGCGTTACCAACTTGCCGAGCGGCTGGCCGACCTGTTCGACCAGTATCAGGTCTACCGTGCTGACTGGCTCAAGGACTGGGCTGCGGGCGAGCACATCCTCAATACTGCACGGGGCGAGCGCAAGGCGCTGCCCGGGGGCAACCGCTGGCAAGCCGAACTGTGGCGTGCGCTGCTGGACGATGTCGGCGAAGCGGGTATGGCACAGAGCCGCGCCGGTGTGCATCAACGCTTTATCGAGCGTATCAACAGCCTGCAGGAGGCACCTGCCGGGCTGCCATCGCGGGTAATCGTATTCGGCATTTCCTCGCTGCCAGCCCAGGCACTGGAAGCACTGGCCGGGTTGGCGCGCTTTAGTCAGGTGCTGCTGTGCGTGCACAACCCCTGCCGCCACCACTGGGCCGATATCGTTGCCGACAAGGACCTGCTGCGCCATCAATACAAGCGCCAGCAACGCAAACAGGGCATGCCCCTGCAACTGGACGACCAGTCGTTGCATCAGCACGCCCACCCGTTGCTGGCGGCATGGGGTAAACAAGGCCGGGACTATATCAACCTGCTCGACAGCTACGACGATCCAGGCAGCTACCAAGGTGTTTTCAGCGATGGTCGCATCGACCTGTTCAGCGACGGCTCGCCCACCACGCTGCTGAACCAGCTGCAAGACGACATCCTCGAACTGCGCCCGCTCGCCGAAACCCGCGAGCTATGGTCGCCCGTCGATACAGCGATAGACCGCTCGATTCGTTTTCACATTGCCCACAGCCCGCAACGCGAAGTGGAGATCCTTCACGACCAGTTGCTGGCCCGCTTCAGCGCCGACCCCACGCTACGCCCGCGTGACGTAATTGTCATGCTGCCGGCCATCGACACCTACGCGCCGCATATCCGCGCCGTATTCGGCCAGTTGCAGCGCAACGACCCGCGCTTTATCCCCTTCACCCTCACCGACCAGGGCCAGCGCGGCCGCGAGCCATTGCTGATTGCCCTCGAACACCTGCTCAAGCTGCCGGACAGCCGCTTTGCGGTCAGCGAAGTGCTCGACCTGCTTGATGTTCCGGCAGTCCGCGCCCGCTTCGGCATCCGCGAAAACGACCTGCCCACGCTTCACCGCTGGATCGAGGGTGCCGGCATACGTTGGGGGCTCAATGCCGAGCAGCGAGCCAGCCTGGGCTTGCCCGCCGGGCTTGAACAGAACAGCTGGCGTTTCGGCTTGCGGCGCATGCTGCTGGGATACGCGGTGGGTATGGGTGACGCGTGTGATGGTATCGAGCCCTACGATGAAATTGGTGGCCTGGATGCGGCACTGATCGGCCCGCTGGCCGCGCTGCTCGATGCCCTCGAAGTGGCCTGTCAGGCCTTGTCCGAACCTGCTACCGTCAGGCAGTGGGGCGAGCGCCTGCATGCATTGTTGCAGGTGTTCTTCCTTGCCGAGGGCGAGCGTGATGAACTGTTGCTGATGCAGTTGCAGGACCTGCGCGACAGCTGGCTTGAGGTGTGCGAGGCGGTTGGCCTGCTTGACCCGCTACCGCTGACCGTGGTGCGTGAAGCCTGGCTCTCGGGCCTGGACCAAGGCAAGTTGTCGCAACGCTTCCTCGCCGGCGCGGTGAATTTCTGCACCCTGATGCCGATGCGTGCCATACCGTTCCGCGTGGTCTGCCTGCTGGGCATGAACGATGGCGACTACCCCCGTGCCCAGCAACCGCTGGACTTTGACCTGATGGCCAGCGACTACCGCCCAGGTGACCGCTCGCGCCGCGAGGATGACCGATACTTGTTGCTCGAAGCACTGCTGTCGGCACGTGACCAGCTCTATGTCAGCTGGGTCGGGCGCAGTATCCGCGACAACAGCGAACGCCCGGCCTCGGTCCTGATTGGTCAGTTGCGCGATCACCTCGCCGCTGGCTGGCAGCTGGCCGGTGCGGAGCAAGGGCAGCCTGCGCAACCGGGCGAACAGCTACTGCATACCATGACCCAGGAGCACCCGCTGCAGCCATTCAGCCCGCGTTACTTCCAGAAAGGCAGCCCGCTGTTCAGCTTTGCCCACGAATGGCAGGTGCTGCACCGGCAGGACCAGCAAGACGAGCAGGGTGACTCCACCCTGGCGCCTTATCACGACGATGAAGCCTTGACCCTGACCCAGCTGAACGACTTCCTGCGCCACCCGGTGCGGCATTTCTTCAGTCAGCGGCTGAAGGTGTACTTCGAAGCGCTGGAGGCACCCACCCCGGACGAAGAACCCTTCGTCCTCGACACCCTGCAGCGCTACGGCGCCAGTGAAAGTTTGCTGGGTGCAGCCTTGTCCGAGCCGGATAACGCCGAGCAAGCCTTGCACGCCCAGGCCCGTCGCCTGCAAGCCTGTGGCCTGCTGCCGCTGGCCGGTTTCGGCGAGTTGCTGCAAAGCGAACTGATTGAACCACTACCCGACCTGCTGCAACGCCACGGCCAATTGTTACAACGCTGGCCGCAACTGGTCGAGGGCGCCTTGCCGGTGCATTTCGAGCACGGCCAGCATCGCCTTGAAGGTTGGCTGGGCCGGGTGTTCCAGGCGCCTGACCACAGCCTGCTGAGCATCACCACCGTACCCAACACCATCAGCGCCGGGCGTAACAACCTCAAGTGGCACCGTTTGATTGCGCCCTGGGTCACGCACCTGGCGGCTTGCGCTGCGGGCTACCCTTACAACAGTGCGTTGGTGGCCAGTGACCTGACCTTGTTGCTGGCACCGTTGCCGCAAAACCAGGCCGCGCAGCTACTGAGCGACCTGCTGGTGGCCCGCCAGGCGGCGATGAACGCGCCGCTGCCGGTTGCGGCCAAGACGGCATTCGCCTGGCTGGCCCAGGACGATGCCGACAAGGCCCTGGCAGCGGCTGCCCGCGCCTACGAGGGTGACGAGCGCACCAGCTTTGGCGAGCGTAGCGAGAGCATCGCCCTGGCACGCCAGTTCCGCGATTTTGCCGCACTCACCGCTGACGAAACCTTTGAAGGCTGGTGCGAAACGTTGTACCGCCCGTTGTTCACCGCCCCTTGGCAAACCCTGGGCAACCCGGAGAAAGGCGCATGACCCAGGCACGTCCATTGGCATTGAGTTTCCCCCTGCATGGCAGCCAGCTGATCGAGGCCAGCGCCGGCACGGGCAAGACCTTCACCATTTCGGCGCTCTACCTGCGGCTGATCCTCGGCCATGGTGGTGAGCAAGGCTTCGATCGCGAGCTGCTGCCTCCGCAGATCCTCGTGGTGACCTTCACCGACGCCGCCACCAAAGAACTGCGCGAACGTATCCGCGCCCGCCTGGCCGAAGCCGCCCGCTTCTTCCGTGGCGAACTGGAGGCGGCCGACCCGCTGCTGCACCAGTTGCGTGATGACTACCCGCAAGAGGCCTGGCCGCGTTGTGCAGGCCGCCTGGAAATCGCCGTGCAGTGGATGGACGAAGCCGCCGTGTCGACCATTCACGGCTGGTGCCAGCGCATGTTGCGCGAGCATGCTTTCGACAGTGGCAGCCTGTTCACCCAGACCCTGGAAACCGACCACAGCGAGCTGCTGGGCCAGGTGATGCGCGATTACTGGCGGCGTTTCTGTTATGGCATGCAAGGCGAGGCGCTGGCCTGGGTGCGCAGCCACTGGGTCAGCCCCGATGCCTTGCTGCCACGCATCCGCCCGCTGTTCGGCCGTGTGCGTGCCCTGCAGGATGGGCCAGAACCCGCCGCACTGATCCAGGCATCGCTACAGCAACGTGGTGAGCAACTGGCCCGGCTCAAGGCGCCGTGGGCGCAGTGGTCCGAGGAGCTGCGGCAAATCTGCCGCGATGCACTGGCCGCCAAACAGGTCGACGGCCGCAAGATGCAGGCCCGCTACTTCGAGCCTTGGTTCGACAAGCTCTGCGCCTGGGCGGGCGATGAGCAACTGGTGGAGCTCGACCTGGGTACAGGCTTCACCCGCCTGACCCCGGCGGGCATGGCCGAAGCCTGGAAAGGCGAGCCACCCGAGCACCCGGCCCTGAACGCCATGCAGACCTTGCAGCAGCAGTTGCAGGCGCTGGAAAGCCCGGATGCGCCTTTGCTCGAGCATGCTGCCAACTGGGTATCGGCACGGTTCGAAGTAGAGAAGCGCCGGCGTGCGGAGATGGGCTTCGATGACATGCTGGTGCGCTTGCAGTACGCCTTGGCCAGCGAGGCAGGTGAGCGCTTGGCCAGCCTGATCCGCGAACAGTTCCCGGTAGCGCTGATCGACGAATTCCAGGACACCGACCCGGTGCAGTACGGCATTTTCGAACGCATCTACCAGATCAGCGAAAACCGCACGCAAACCGGCCTGTTCATGATTGGTGACCCCAAGCAGGCGATCTACGCCTTCCGGGGTGCCGATATCTACACCTACCTCGCTGCCCGGCGCGCCACCAGCGGCCGCCTGCACAGCCTGGACACCAACTACCGCTCCAGCAAGGCCATGGTTGCGGCGGTCAACCAGGTGTTCCTGCAGGCCGAGGCGCGTGAAACGGGGCGGGGTGCATTCCTGTTCCGCGAGGCCGATGACAACCCGCTGCCGTTCATCGAGGTGCGCGCCAAAGGCCGTGGCGAACAGTTGTTGGTCGACGGTGAAGCGTGCGCAGCCTTGCAGTGCTGGCAGCTGGAAAGCGAAGAGCCGGTGTCCAGCAGCGTCTACCGCCAGCAGTTGGCCGCCAGTTGCGCCAGCCATATCGTCGCCTTGCTCAATGGCGGGCAACAGGGCACGGTGGGCTTCCAGAACGGCGAGGGCACATTGCGCCCGTGCCTGCCCTCGGACATCGCCATCCTGGTGCGTGATGGCCATGAAGCGCAGATGGTCCGTGCCGAACTGGCTGCGCGTGACGTGCGCAGCGTGTACCTGTCCGATAAAGACTCGGTGTTCGCCGCCCAGGAAGCCCACGACCTGCTGGCCTGGCTCAAGGCCTGCGCCGAGCCTGACTCGGAGCGCCTGCTAAAGGCTGCACTTGCCAGCCTTACACTGGGCCTGTCGCTGGCCGCGCTGGACCGGTTGAACCAGGACGAGCGGGTCTGGGAAGGCTGGGTCATGCGTTTTCGTCATTACCGTGACACCTGGCAACGTCAGGGCGTGCTGCCGATGCTGCGGCACCTGCTGCACGACTTCCAGCTACCGCGCACGCTGATCCGTCGCAGTGATGGCGAACGGGTACTGACCAATCTGCTGCACCTGGCCGAGCTGTTGCAGCAGGCGTCCGGTGAGCTGGACGGTGAACAGGCGCTGATCCGGCACCTGGGCGAGCACCTGGCCAGCTCCGGGCAGGCGGGTGAAGAGCAGATCCTGCGCCTGGAAAGCGACGAACAGTTGGTCAAGGTGGTGACGATCCACAAGTCCAAGGGCCTGGAATACCCCTTGGTCTACTTGCCGTTCATCTGCACCAGCAAACCGGTGGACGGCAGCCGCCTGCCGTTGGCCTGGCATGATAGCCAAGGCAACGCTCACCTCACCCTTACACCCGACCAGGCGCAAATCGAGCGTGCCGACGACGAGCGCCTGGCAGAAGACTTGCGCCTGCTCTACGTCGCCCTGACCCGTGCCCAGCATGCTTGCTGGCTGGGTGTTGCCGACCTCAAACGCGGCAACCAGAAAAGTTCGCAACTGCACCGCTCGGCATTTGGCTACTTGCTGGGTGGTGGCCTTGCCCTGGCGAGCTCCGGGCAACTTGGCGAGTGGTTGCAGGCGTTGGCGGCGGCCTGCCCGCACATCGCGTGCCCAGGCCTGCCGCAGGCAGACGAGCAGGTGTATCGCATGCCACACGCCGAGCGTGAGCTGCTGCCCGCGCGCAAACCGCGCCGCTCGGCTGCCGAGCACTGGTGGATCGCTTCGTACAGTGCCCTGCGCGTCGGCGATCAGACGCTCATTGCCGACAGCTCGCAGGCCCAGCAACTGCTGGATGACGAAGTGGCTGATGCCCAGGTACTGCGCGAGGTCCCGGCCGACAGCGGCGATATCCACCGTTTCCCGCGTGGGCCCAACCCAGGCACCTTCCTTCATGGGTTGCTGGAATGGGCGGGCCATGAGGGGTTCGGCCAGGTCAGCAGCAACCCTCAGCTGATCGAACGCACGGTTGGCCAGCGCTGCAACCGCCGTGACTGGACGGGCTGGATTCCCACCCTTGAGCAGTGGCTGCAACGCCTGCTGGTCGAGGCGCTGCCGTTGCCGGGCAACCAGCAGGGCGTGACCCTCGCGCAGTTGCAGCACTACCAGATCGAAATGGAGTTCTGGTTCGCCAGCCACCAGGTCGATGCCGAACAGCTCGACCGCCTGGTCGCACGCCACACCCACCCCGGCCTGGCACGCCCTGCGGCGCAGCCGACCGTGCTCAACGGCATGTTCAAGGGCTTCATCGACCTGGCGTTCGAGCTGGACGGGCGGTACTACGTGGCCGATTACAAGTCCAACTGGCTGGGCCCGGACATCCAGGCCTACGACGCCATGGCCATGGAAAAGGCCATCATCGAGCATCGCTACGACCTGCAGTACGTGCTGTACCTGCTGGCACTGCACCGGCAGTTGCGTGCCCGCCTGCCGGACTACGATTACGACCGCCATGTCGGCGGCGCCCTGTTCATCTTCCTGCGCGGCGCCAGCAGCAGCGGCCATGGCGTGTACCACACCAAGCCGCCACGCGAGCTGATCGAAAGCCTGGATGCGTTGTTCCGCGGTGAGCGTGCGCCCGCCCAGCAGGATTTGTTTGCCGGAGCTTTGATATGAGCCGCGCCATGAGCCGAAAGCTGGTCGACCTGTTACCCACCCCGCTGCACGCCGAGCACCTGTTGGCGCTGGCGCCGCAGCATGACAGCGGTGACCTGCTGCAACTGCTCGACCGCTGGGTAGAGCGGGGCTGGCTGCGTGCCCTGGACCGCGCGTTCGTGATGTTCCTTGAAGAGCGCGACCCCGGCAGTGACCCGTTGCTATTGCTGGCGGCGGCGCTGGCCAGTCACCAGCTGGGCCATGGGCATGTCTGCCTGGACCTGCAGCAAACCCTGGCTGAGCCCGATTTTGCCTTGTCGCTGCCGCCCGAAGGCGACGCCCTGACCGGCCCCCTGCTGCTGCCATCGCAGTTGTTGGCCAACCTCGATCTGCAGGCCTGGCGCCAGCGCATTGCCGCCAGCCCGCTGGTGGCCATCGGCGATACCCCAGGCCAGCAAGCCCGGCCGCTGGTGCTCAGCAGCCAGCGCTTGTACCTGCGTCGTTACTGGAGCTACGAGCGGCGCATCGACCATACCTTGCGTCAGCGCCTGACCCAGGCCGAGGCCCCACCGGCCGACCTGCCAGAGCGCCTGGCACAGTTGTTCGAAGCGGGTGCGCAAGCAGGCCAGGTGGACTGGCAGAAGCTTGCCTGCGCCCTGGCGACCCGTGCCGGTTTCAGCATCATCACCGGCGGCCCCGGCACCGGTAAAACCACCACGGTGGTGCGCCTGCTGGCGTTGTTGCAGGCCCCCGCGGTGGAGCAGGGCAGGCCGCTGCGCATTCGCCTGGCTGCGCCGACCGGCAAGGCGGCCGCTCGCCTCACAGAATCCATCGGCCAACAGGTCGAGCGCTTGCAGGTCAGCGCCGAGGTACGCGGGCAGATCCCCACCGAGGTCAGCACCGTGCACCGCCTGCTTGGCAGCCGCCCCGGCTCGCGGCACTTCCGCCACCATGCCGGCAACCCGCTGCCGCTGGATGTGCTGGTGGTGGACGAAGCATCGATGATCGACCTGGAAATGATGGCCAACCTGCTCGATGCCCTGCCACCACGCGCACGCCTGGTGCTGCTTGGCGACAAGGACCAGCTGGCTTCGGTCGAGGCGGGTGCGGTACTGGGCGACCTGTGCCGTGATGCCGAGGAGGGTTGTTACTCGGCGGCGACCCAGGCCTGGCTGGAGCAGATTGGCGGCGAGTCGCTAGCCGGCAGTGGCCTGAAGGCCGGCGATGAACAACGCAACCCGCTGGCCCAGCAGGTGGTCATGCTGCGCTTCTCGCGGCGCTTTGGCGAAGGCAGCGGTATTGGCCAGCTGGCGCGGCTGGTCAACCGGCAGGAGTCCCACGCAGCGCGCAACCTGTTGGCCAAGCCGCCGACCGACGTGCACAGCCTTGCCCTCAAGCACGAGCAGGACCGAGCGTTTGACCGCCTGCTGCTCGACGGCCTGAACCGCGGCGCGGATGGCCCACAGGGCTATCGCAGCTACTTGCGCACCCTTGGCCGCTACCGGCCGGCACTGAATACCGCATTCGACGACCCCGCGTGGGAGCAGTGGGCGGGCAGGGTGCTGCACAGTTTCGAGGACTTCCAGTTGTTGTGCGCGGTGCGCCGGGGCGCCTGGGGTGTCGAGGGCCTGAACGAGCGCGTGGCGCGGGTGCTGCACAATGCCGGGCTGATCGACAGCCAGCAGCCCTGGTACGAAGGGCGCCCGGTACTGGTAACGCGCAACGACTACGGCCTGGGCCTGATGAACGGTGACATCGGCATCGCCCTGCGCCTGCCGGATGAGCGTGGTGAGCCACTGTTGCGCGTGGCCTTCCCGCGTAACGACGGCAGTGGCGGCGTGCGTTTCGTCCTGCCCAGCCGGCTCAATGAAGTGGAAACGGTCTTTGCGATGACGGTGCACAAGTCCCAGGGCTCGGAGTTCAGCCACACGGCACTGGTGCTGCCGGACGCACTCAACCCGGTGTTGACCAAGGAACTGGTGTATACCGGCATCACCCGTGCAAAACACTGCTTCAGCCTGGTCGAGCCACGCCAGGGCATTTTCGAAGAGGCGGTGGCGCGCAAGGTAAGGCGTATTTCCGGGTTGATGCTCGAACAGGTTTGACCCTGCCGAAAAGCAATTGGAGATCCCCTGTGGGAGCGGGCGTGCCCGCGAACACGGGCGCAGCCCGTGCCAACCACCGCGGTGCCTGTTTCGCGGGCACGCCCGCTCCCACAAGGATCGCATGTGCCTGCGAGATCAGTGTCATTCCTACATTGATGCGGCCATGTGCTATCGTTGCGCCGATACCGGGAAGGACGATAAGAGATTCCCCACATGAACGTGGCCGCAAGGCGAGTGACAAGCTGTGCGCTTTCGCTATTGCTGGCCGCCCTGTTCATTGTTACAGGCCCCGCCCGGGCAGACACCGCCACAACCGCCGCCCAGGCGCAGCAACGCGCCAAGGCCGTCACCCAGGTCGTACTGGGCATCTTCAGCTACGCCCGCTGGCCCGTCGAACCCTCACCCTTGCGTTTGTGCCTGGTCGGCCCGACCGAGTACGCCGATGACCTGATCAAAGGCCATGTGCAGGAGTCCGGCCGCCCGCTGCAAGTTCGGCGGTTGCTGGCAGAAGATACCCAGGTCGCCCAGGCCTGTGATGCCATCTACATCGGCAAGCTCGACCAGGGCCAGCGCGACAAGCTGTTCGAACGTGTCAGCGGTCACCCGGTGCTGAGCATCAGCGAAGCGAACGACCCCTGCACCGTTGGCAGCCTGTTCTGCTTGCGGGTCAGTGACCAGCAGGTGGCCTTCGAGGTCAACCTGGATTCGGTGGCGCGTTCCGGCGTGCGCATCCACCCCAGCGTGCTGCAACTGTCGCGGCGCCGGGCGGTGCAGCCATGAAGGCCAGCCGCAAGCCTGGCGTGCGCCCCACCCTGCGCTCGGTGCTGGGCCGTGGCCACCTCAGCGTCGCCCTGCTCGCTGTCGGCCTGGCCGGTATCTCGCTGACCCTGCTGGGTGTGCTCGCGCTGCGCGTCTACGCCAACCACAACCTGCACCTGATCGCCCGATCCATCAACTACACCGTGGAAGCCGCTGTGGTGTTCGACGACAGCGCCGCAGCCAACGAATCGCTGGCGCTGATCGCCAGCAATGAAGAGGTGGCCGAGGCCAATGTCTTCAACAACGAAGGCGAGCTGCTGGCGCACTGGCAGCGCGGCGATACGGGCATGCTCGCCAAGCTTGAGGTGCAAGTGGCCAGCGCCTTGCTGGATGATCCGGTCAACCTGCCGATCATGCACCAGCAGCAAAAAGTCGGGCACACCGAACTGGTCGGTCAGGGCCGTAGCCTGTTGCTGTTCTTGCTCAGTGGCTTGGCCGGCATCCTGTTCTGCACCATTCTCAGTGCCTTGGCGGCCCAGTACCTGTCGCGGCGCCTGCTCAGCAATATCACCCGCCCTCTGCGTGGCCTGGCCAGCGTTGCCCACGCTGCCCGCCGCGAGCGTAGCTTCGACCGGCGTGTACCGGAGGCGCCGATTGCCGAGCTAAACGAACTGGGCAACGACTTCAATGCCCTGCTCGACGAGCTGGAGGTTTGGCAAAGCCACCTGCAGAACGAAAACCAGACCCTGGCCCACCAGGCCAGCCACGACAGCCTCACCGGCCTGCCCAACCGCGCCTTCTTCGAGGGGCGTTTGAGCCGCAGCGTGCGCAATGCGGCGCGGCAGCAGGAGCATCTGGCGCTGCTGTTCCTCGACAGCGACCACTTCAAGCAGATCAACGATACCCTCGGCCATGCCGTGGGCGACGAAGTGCTGATCAGTGTGGCCGACCGTGTGCGTGCCCAGCTGCGCGAACATGACCTGGTGGCCCGCCTGGGCGGCGACGAGTTCGCCGTGCTGCTGACGCCGCTGCAGTCGCGCCAGGACGCTGAGCACATTGCCGAAAAGATTGTGGCCAGCATGAAGCTGCCGGTGCAGCTCGACAGTGGCCGAAGTATCGCCACTTCGCTGAGTGTCGGTATTGCCTATTACCCGGACGACGGCGCTGACCCCGCCAGTCTTCTCAATGCCGCCGATGCGGCGATGTACCAGGCCAAACGCAAACGCCGTGGCCATTGGCAAGTGGCGCAGACGGAACGGTCCGCCAGTGAAATCAAGAACAGGAGCTGAACCCGTGATGCAAGCTTTACGTTTTCCCCTTTGGGCCTTGTTGCTCGCCCTGCTGGCGTTGACCGGTTGCCAGACTGCGCCACCCAAAGGCCTCACCCCCGAACAGATAGCCGTGCTCAAGCGCGAAGGCTTCACTCCCACCGATGAAGGCTGGGCCTACGACCTGTCCGGCAAAGTGCTGTTCGGCAGCGATCTGGATAGCCTCAACGGCCAGAGCCAGGCGATTGTCGAGCGCATCGGCAAGGCGCTGCTTGGCGTTGGCATCCGGGGCGTGCGGGTGGACGGGCATGCCGATGCGTCGGGCAAGGCGGCGTATAACCAGCAGCTGTCCGAACGCCGTGCGCAGAGCGTGACCAAGGCATTGGTCGGGGTTGGCATGCTGGCGCAGAACATCCAGTCCCGAGGCCTGGGCAGTACCCAGCCGGTGGCGGACAACCGCACCAGCGCCGGGCGCACCGAGAACCGCCGGGTGTCCATCGTGGTTGCTTCCTACTGAGCACCACCTCTCAAGCCACCACATTCCTCTGTGGGAGCGGGCGTGCCCGCGAACACCGGCAAAGCCGGTGCCAGACACCGCGTTGCCTGCTTCGCGGGCACGCCCGCTCCCACAGGATCGGTGTTGCCCCGTCACTCCTGGGCAAAGCGCATTTCCCGCGTCTCACCCATCAACAACGGCGCATTGGCCTCGGTCACCCCACGGATGTAATCCCACAGCAGGGTAATCCGCTTCAACTTGCGCAAATCCTCCCGGCAATACATCCAGAACTGCCGCGTAACCTCGATCTCATCCGGCAACACTGTCACCAGGCGCGGGTCCTGCGCCGCCAGGAAACACGGCAATATCGCCAACCCACGCCCCTGCAACGCCGCCGTGTACTGTGCAATCACACTGGTACTGCGTAGATGCGCAGCGGCCCCGGGGATCAGGTTGGCCAGGTACAAAAGCTCCGAACTGAACGCCAAATCATCCACATAACTGATAAAGGGATGTTTGGCCAGATCCGCCACCTGGCGAATCGGCGCATGGCTGTCCAGGTAGTCCTGGGTCGCATACAGCCGCAAGCGGTAATCACACAGCTTGCAGCACACGTAAGGCCCATGCTCCGGCCGCTCCAGCGCGATCACGATGTCCGCCTCGCGCTTTGACAGGCTGATGAAGTGCGGCAGCGGCAGGATATCCACGGAAATCGCCGGGTAGGCATCCACGAAGTGGCTCAGCTGCGGGGTAATGAAAAAGCTGCCAAAGCCCTCGGTGCAGCCCATGCGCACATGCCCCGACAACGCCACGCCCGACCCGGACACCTGCTCGCAGGCCATGTGCAGTGTGCTTTCGATCGACTCGGCATAGCCCAGCAGGCGCTGGCCCTCGGCCGTGAGGACAAAGCCGTTGGTCCGCGATTTTTCGAACAGCAACGTGCCCAGCGCCCCCTCCAGCGAGCTGATGCGCCGCGACACCGTGGTGTAGTCCACGCTCAGCCGTTTGGCCGCACTGCTGGCCTTGCGGGTACGGGCCACTTCAAGGAAAAACTTCAAATCGTCCCAGTTGAGCGCGCTCAGGGAAGTGAGGTCTTTTTGCATGATGATCCGGTTTTTTTGTGCGTTCTTGTTGGATGTTTGCACATCTATACTCGAAACAAGCCTCAGGACGCCACCTCGCGTTTGCTTGGCGCTGGCGATCTCGTCCCGACAATAATTCCAAGGAGAACGCAGATGAACGCACCGCAATCCCCGAACCCGACCAAGGTCGAGCAGGTGAAGCTGCTGATCGACGGCCAGTGGGTCGAGTCGAAGACCACCGAATGGCGCGACATCGTCAACCCCGCCACCCAGGAAGTGCTGGCGCGGGTACCGTTCGCTACGGTGGAAGAAGTCGATGCAGCCGTAGCCGCTGCCCACCGCGCCTTCAAGACCTGGCGAGACACCCCGATTGGCGCGCGCATGCGCATCATGCTCAAGCTGCAGGCGCTGATCCGCGAACACACCAAGCGCATTGCCCAGGTGCTCAGCGCAGAGCAGGGCAAAACCCTGGCCGACGCTGAAGGCGATATCTTCCGCGGCCTGGAAGTGGTCGAGCACGCCGCCTCCATCGGCACCCTGCAGATGGGTGAGTTCGCCGAGAACGTCGCCGGCGGTGTCGATACCTACACCCTGCGCCAGCCTATCGGCGTATGCGCCGGCATCACGCCGTTCAATTTCCCGGCGATGATTCCGCTGTGGATGTTCCCCATGGCCATCGTCTGCGGCAACACCTTCGTGCTCAAACCGTCCGAGCAGGACCCGCTGTCGACCATGCTGCTGGTCGAGCTGGCGCTGGAAGCCGGCGTACCCGCCGGTGTGCTGAACGTGGTGCACGGTGGCAAACAGGTGGTGGATGCCATCTGCACCCATCAGGACATCAAGGCGATTTCCTTTGTCGGTTCTACCGAAGTCGGCACCCACGTGTACAACCTGGGCAGCCAGCACGGCAAGCGCGTGCAGTCGATGATGGGCGCCAAGAACCACGCGGTGGTGCTGCCCGATGCCAACCGTACGCAAACCATCAATGCCCTGGTCGGTGCCGCCTTCGGCGCGGCGGGCCAGCGTTGCATGGCCACCTCGGTGGCGGTGCTGGTGGGCAAGGCCCGTGAGTGGCTGCCAGACATCAAGGACGCGGCCAGCAAGCTCAAGGTCAATGCCGGGTGTGAGCCAGGCACCGATGTCGGCCCGGTGGTTTCCAAACGCGCCAAGGAGCGTGTGCTGGGCCTGATCGAAAGCGGCATCAAGGAAGGCGCCAAGCTGGAGCTCGATGGCCGCGACGTCACGGTGCCGGGTTACGAGCAAGGCAACTTCGTTGGCCCGACCCTGTTCTCGGGGGTGAAGACTGACATGCAGGTCTACACCCAGGAAATCTTCGGCCCGGTGCTGGTGACCCTGGAGGTCGATACCCTCGACGAAGCCATCGCCCTGGTCAACGCCAACCCGTTCGGCAACGGCACTGGCCTGTTCACCCAGAGCGGTGCGGCAGCGCGCAAGTTCCAGAGCGAAATCGACATCGGCCAGGTCGGCATCAATATCCCAATCCCGGTACCGGTACCGTTCTTCAGCTTCACAGGCTCCCGTGGCTCCAAGCTCGGCGACCTCGGCCCGTACGGCAAGCAGGTGGTGCAGTTCTACACTCAGACCAAGACCGTCACTGCCCGCTGGTTCGATGACGACAGTGTCAACGACGGTGTGAACACCACCATCAGCCTGCGCTAAGGAGCACCTCATGCGTATTGCATTCATCGGCCTGGGCAACATGGGCGCGCCCATGGCCCGCAACCTGATCAAGGCCGGGCACCAGCTGAACCTGTTCGACCTGAACAAGGCGGTGCTCGCCGAGCTGGCCGAACTGGGCGGGCAGATCAGCCCATCGCCCAAGGACGCGGCGGCCAATAGCGAACTGGTCATCACCATGCTGCCGGCTGCAGCCCATGTGCGCAGCGTGTACCTGAACGAAGAGGGTGTGCTGGCAGGCATTCGCCCCGGCACCCCCACTGTGGACTGCAGCACCATCGACCCACAGACCGCGCGTGATGTGTCCAAGGCTGCAGCGGCCAAAGGCGTGGACATGGGTGACGCGCCGGTGTCCGGTGGCACGGGTGGCGCGGCGGCCGGTACCCTGACCTTCATGGTCGGTGCCAGCGCCGAGCTGTTCGCCACCCTCAGGCCGGTACTGGAGCAGATGGGCCGCAACATCGTGCACTGCGGTGAAGTCGGCACCGGGCAGATCGCCAAGATCTGCAACAACCTGCTGCTGGGCATCTCGATGATCGGCGTGTCCGAGGCCATGGCCCTGGGCAACGCGCTGGGCATCGATACCAAGGTACTGGCCGGCATCATCAACAGCTCGACCGGGCGTTGCTGGAGTTCGGACACCTACAACCCGTGGCCGGGCATTATCGGAACCGCGCCAGCGTCGCGTGGCTATACCGGTGGCTTTGGCGCCGAACTGATGCTCAAGGACCTGGGGCTGGCCACCGAAGCGGCGCGCCAGGCACACCAACCGGTGATCCTCGGGGCCGTGGCCCAGCAGTTGTATCAGGCCATGAGCTTGCGGGGCGAGGGGGGTAAGGACTTCTCGGCTATCGTCGAGGGGTATCGCAAGAAAGATTGACGCAGGTGGGCTTCATCGCGGGCCAGGTGGCCTTCCCTCTGTAACTGCGCACCAGAGGGAAGGGCACCTGCCCCGCGATTTTTTTGTACTGTTTTTTCAGGCGGCGCAAAACCCTGTGGGAGCGGGCATGCCCGCGAACACCGGCAAAGCCGGTGCCATCCACCGCACTGCCTGTTTCGCGGGCGCGCCCGCTCCCACATAGTTAGTCGTACAGTGTCTGATCAAGCGAAGACGAAGTACTTGCGCACGGTTTCGACCACTTCCCAGGTGCCTTTCATCCCCGGTTCGATCACGAACACGTCACCGGCCTTCAGGTGCTTCGGCTCTTCGCCTTCCGGGGTGATGATGCAGTAGCCATCGAGGAAGTGGCAGAACTCCCACTTCTCGTAATTGACCTCGAACTTGCCCGGGGTGCAGATCCAGGTGCCCATGATCTTGCTGCCGTCGGCCGACAGGTAGGCATTGAGGTTGACGGTGTGCGGATCGCCGCCGATGCGCTTCCACTTGGTGGCGTCCACGACCGGCGTCGGGCAGGTTTCGCGCAGGACGGTGATGAAATCGGACATGGCACAACTCCTGGTGACTGGCTGAATGACTGGTCACCATAGGGCCATCGGCCGAGCGGCAGTTGCCTGGGCTCGACGTCCAGCTGTCTGGTCGCGCTATGCCCACCAATACCGCACAAAGTGGAAGAACACCGGCGCCGCAAAGCACACCGAATCCATACGGTCGAGCATGCCACCATGCCCTTCGATCATGTGCCCCCAGTCTTTCACCCCGCGGTCGCGCTTGATCGCAGACATCACCAGCCCGCCGAAGAAGCCCATGGCGTTCACCGCCAACGCCATCAGCGCGGCCTGCCAGAAGCTGAACGGCGTGATCCAGCACAGCAGGGCGCCGATCAGGGTGGCCAGTGCCACGCCGCCGGCCAGCCCTTCGACAGTCTTGGACGGGGACAGGTTGGGCGCCACCTTGTTTTTGCCAAACAGCTTGCCGCACACGTACTGCAGCACGTCGCTGATCTGGACCACCAGGATCAGCCAGGCGATCAACAGCAGGTTGCGGCCCTCGTAGCCCGGGATGTCCAGCGTCATCAAGGCGGGTACCGACGACACGCAGTACACCGCGATCATCAACCCCCACTGCACTTTCGAGGCGCGTTCGAGAAAACGCGTGGTGTCGCCGCCAAGGCTGGCCAGGATTGGCAGCAGCAGGAACAGGTATACCGGGATGAAGATGCTGAACAGGCCGTACCAGTCCATGGCGATCAGCACGTACTGCACCGGCAGCGCCACATAGAACGCCGCCACCAGCGCCGGGTAGTCGCTGCGCCGGGTCGGGGTAAGGGTCATGAACTCGCGCAGGGCATAGAACGACACGCCGTAGAACAGCACGATCACGCCGTACTTGCCGAACAGGAAGGCGATGCCGATCACCAGCACCATCACCCACCAGGCGTTGATGCGGGCGTTGAGGTTGTCGATTACCGCATGCGGTGCAGGGCCGGCGCGCCATTTGAGCAGGCGGCCGATCACGCTGGCGAGCAGCAGCAGGGCGCCGATGCCGGCGAACAGCGAAAGGGTGTTGTTGTCCATGTCAGGCATCCTTCGGGGCCAGGTTCAGCAGGGCCTGGCTGGCCCGCTCGAGAAAGGCCTGCTTGCTTTCATCCGCGTGCAGGTGCAACGGTTCGCCAAAGCTCAGTGTGCACAGCAATGGCAGGGGCAGGGCACGGCCCTTGGGCATCACCCGGTTGAGGTTGGCGATCCAGACCGGTACCAGCTCGACGTCGGGGTTGGCTGCCGCCAGGTGGTACAAGCCGCTTCTGAACGGCATCAGCGGTTCGTCACCCAGGTTGCGGGTACCCTCCGGGAAGAATATCAGCGAGTCGCCCTGGGCTACGGCTTCGAGGATCGGTTGCAGCGGGCTGCCCTGGCCTTCGCTGCGTTGGCGCTCGATCAGCACGCCGTTGAACACCTTTCGAATGACAAAGTCGCGAATGCCCGGCTTGGCCCAATAGTCCGCGCCAGCCACCGGACGGGTGCGCTTGCGCAGCGGCTGCGGCAACGAGGCCCACAGCAGCACGAAGTCACCGTGGCTGCTGTGGTTGGCGAAGTACAGGCGCTGCACCGGCAGCGGCGTGCAACCCAGCCACAGGGCGCGGGCGCCCGTGATCAGGCGGGCGGCGGAGGTGATGACATAGGCGGTCAGGTTGGCGAGCATGGGTTGGTCGTTATCCCTTCAAAAGCAGTGTCAGCAGGGTAGCCAAGGCTAGCGAGAGCTGCAGGCCCAGGCATACGGCCTGACGGCGCAACAGGCCTAGTGCGGCCTGGCTGCGGGCAGGCCAGGCGCGGGTGTCGGCGGCCTGCGGTTTGAGTTTCAGTTCGAACAAGGCGCGGTCCAGGGCCTGGGTGTCTGCCGCCAGGTCGCTGCTGTTGGCGAGGCGGGCAAACAGCTCGGCGTCGATTGCCACGCGGATGGCCCAGTACTTGTGCAGCACGCCGAGTGCCAGCAGCACGCAGCACAGCAGGGTGGCCAGTGGATGCAGTGTGGCATTCAGCAGGGGGGCAAAGCCGTAGGCCAAGGCCAGCAAGGTGAGGCCGTCTGACAGGCGCTCCAGCTGTTTGCCTCGGCCCAGCAGACTGGCGACCACAAGCAGGTTCATGGCTGTGCTCCCAGTTGCTGGAGGGCCTGGTGATGCGCCTTGCGCAGGACGATGCCGGGGCGTGCTTTAAGGATAAGGGATTCTGCCTGCTGGGCGTCATCGCAGCGGCCGGTAACGATCAGCCAGGCTGCCACGGCAGTGGCGCTGCGGGAGTAACCCAGGGCGCAGCAGACCAGCACGGGGCCTTCGGCGCGCAGATGTTCGATGGCTTTGGCGGCCTGCAGCAGCAGGGCAACGTCTGGCGCTATCAAGTCCAGGGCAGGAAAACACCGATAGCCATGAACTGACACGACCTCTGTGGGAGCGGGCGTGCCCGCGAAGCATGCGCCGCGGTGGATGGCACGGGCTTCGCCCGTGTTCGCGGGCAAGCCCGCTCCCACAATGGGTGCGCCAGCGTTTGGCAGCTCCGCACACAAATCGACAATCCCGGCAAATTGCCCCCCCTCGCCACGTCCTGGAATCCGCCCGAGGTACACGCCATCGCATACCTCATCCGCTTGCGGGTGGTCCTTCGTCCACAGCCGCGAATTGAGCCACGCACCTGCCAGATAGGGCGCCAACAGCCACCAGCTCGCATTCGACAAGCGCCCGTTGGCTCCTTTCTGAAAACCATCCGCTCCGAACACGGCATAGTTCAGAGCCACCAGCCCCAGCGACACTACCAGCCAACTCAACCATAGCCAGATACCGCCCAGTGCAATAGCTGGAAGCGCACACAACAGCGCGCCCAAGGCATAACAACCGGCGACCTTCCAACGCTTGGCATCATGAGCAAGACGGGCCGCCTGAAAGGGCAGGCGCCCGTGATACGGCCACAGCCACAGGCAAGCAAACCCCGCCAGCGCCCCCGTGGGCACATCGATGAAATGATGCTGCCAGGTGGTCAGCACCGACACCCCGATCAGCGCCATCCAGCCATGCATCAGCCAGCGCCAGGGCTGGCGCTGCACATGCCGGGCAAACATCGTCCAGATAATCACCAGCAAGGCAATGTGCAGCGAAGGCGCCTGGTTGAACGGCTTGTCGAACCCCATCAGCACATCGAACAGCCAGCCGAACAGCCCACCCAGCTCCGGCCGCTCGAAGGTGAAGCGCAGGGGCCACAGCAGGAAGCAACTGACACTGATTACCTGTGCGGTCAGCAGCGCCAGCGCGTGGCGGTCCATTTCCCGGCGTGTGCGCGGCAGCAGGAAGGACAGCCCGTAGAGCAGGTCGATCGACCAGTACGGGAGGATCGTCCAGGGCCACAGCGGCATGCCGTGTTCCCAGCCGAACACCAGGCTGCCGACATCACTGCGCCCCGCCGTGTAATGGTTCGCCAGCCCATAGCTGAGGAAGAACAACGGCCCTAGCAGCAGAAGCCAGCACACGCCCCGGCGAATCAGCCCAGGCTCGCGTGGCGGGCTCACTCAGCGTACCCGCTGCGCCAGGCTGACGCTGAAAATGCCCCACTCATCGATACGCTGGGCCAGCTTGCGAAAGCCCGCTGCCTCAACCAGCTGGTCCATTTCGGCCTGGCTGCGGCGGCGCATTACCCAAGCCTCGCCACCGCGGTGGCTGGTGAGGGCGCGGGCGATCATCTCCAGTTGCGGGTGCCATGGCTGGCCGGTGTAGACCAGGTAGCCGCCATCCTCTACGGCGTCGGCCAGCCCGGCCAGCGAGTTGCCCACCAGCTGGTTACTGGGGAAGAGTTCGTACAGCCCTGAAACCACGGCCAGCGTTGGGGGTTGTTCCAGTGTGGCCAGGCTCTGGCGATCGAACGCATCGCCCTGGACGAAGCGGGCGATGTCGGCCAGGCCCTTTTCGCTGATCAGCGCACTGCCTTGCTCAACGTTCAGTTCGCTGTAGTCGCGCAGCAGGATCGAGTCCGGCAACTGCTCAAGGCCTTGCAGGGCTTCGAGGATATAGCGGCCATGGCCGGCGGCGATATCGACAATGTGCACCGGCCGTTGTTGATCGCGCAGGCGGGTGATGGCCAGGCGTAGCAGCTCTTCGACGTGCAGCTTGCGCTGGCGAATGCCACGCCAGCCGATCGCGTCGAGGTAATTCTGATCGATCAGGCGGCCCAGCTTGCCCTTGCCGGTCGGCTGGTTGCGATACACGTAGTCGAGGGTGCTGCCAGAGTCGAAGCCGGTATCAAAACCTAGCTTCACGCCCGCAGACAGCCCCTTGCCCAAGCTCAAGCCGGCGCGGGTGGCGCGCCAGTAAAGCTCGCGGGGCGAGTTGCGTGGCAGCGGCGCAGCCAGGCTTTCTGCCTCGGCGCAACTGGCGCCGGTCTTGTCGGCATCCAGCAGTGAAGGCAAGGCGGCGGGGCTGGCGAAGCAATGGTCGACAAACCGTTCAATGCGCCTCAGGGCCTGGGCCCGATCACGTTCGCCGAGGGTGTCGTGGAAGAATCCGGGCAGGATGTGCATTTCCTTGCGTGTGCTGCCGAGCCGTTCGAAAAACCGTTCTTGCGGCTGGCGCTCGACCACGAAGTCGGCCCCGGAGACCAGCAACTGGGTCGGGACCTGAATGGCCTGCGCATCCGCCACCACCCGGTCGGCGGCCTCGTACAGGCCCAGCAGCATGGTCACCGAAATCGGCCGGCTGATCAGTGGGTCGGCCACATACGACATGACCCGCTCAGGGTCATGGGTGAGCAGGCGCGGCTTGACGTAGCTGTTGACGAAGAAGTTGCCGCGCAAGGCCTTCAGCAGCTTCAGGCCGGGGCGGGCGAATGGCACGTACAGTTTGACCTTGAATGCCGGCGAGGCCAGCACCAGGCAGCGCACCTTGGGTGCGTAGTCGTGGGCCCAGGTGGCAATCAGCACGGCGCCGACGCTTTGCGCCAGCACCACCATGTCCTGTTCGGCGATACCGTGGTGCGCCTGGATATGTTCGATGAAGGTTTGCACGTCGCGCACGCTGGTGGCAAACCCTGGGCTGTCGCCGCGTGCACCGGGCGACTGGCCATGGCCGCGGGCATCCCAGGCGAAGAAGTCATAGCCCGGCATGTTCAGCTCATCGGCCAGGTGGGCCATGCGCCCGCCGTGTTCGTGGCCCCGGTGGAACATCACCACGGCCCGGCGTGGCTGGTGTTCGTTGCGGGTGGCAGGCCAATGACGGTAATGCAGCTCGACACCGTCATGGGTGGAGAAGTGCAGCGCTTGCGCTTGGCGCATGGTCAACGTCCTTTTGCGACGACTATAGGCTCAGCGGGTTTCGGCCAGCCCCTGGCGAACCCGGTTGTAGAGGGTATAGAGCGAGAGCGCGAGGATGACCAGCAGCAAGCCATTGATCCAGCTGCCGTTCAGCAGGCCAAAGGCGACACCGGTGCCCAGCACGCCAAAGGCAAAGGCGCGGTCGCTTTTGCCCATGGGGCCGTCGTAGCGCCGCGAGGCGCCCGCCAGCGGGCCCATGACTCCGGCGTACTCGCTGAAGGTGGCGCATAGCACCACCAGCACCACCAGCGTAGGTGACACCCCGGCCAACAAAGCGAAAGGCAGGTACAGGGCTGCATCGGCAATCACGTCGCAGAGTTCGTTGAGGTAGGCGCCAAGGGTGGATTGCTGGCCGAACTCCCGGGCCAGCATGCCGTCGACGGCGTTCAGCGCCATGCGCAGCAGCATCCATACCGGCACCAGGATGAACAGCCAGGTGATGTGCGCCAGGGCGGCCAGCAGCAGGCCCAGCAGGACCGATGCCACGGCGGCGGTGACGGTGACCTGGTTGGCGGTGACGCCTCGGTCGTAAAGGCGTTGCACGGCCGGGCGCAACAAGGCCTGGAAGCGCGGTTTCAGCTGGTAGATCGAGGCCACTGGAAAATCCTTTTTAGTGGGGCGTCATGGCGCCATTGTGTGTGAGCCTGCTTCGCGGGTAAACCCGCTCCCGCAGGTATAGCGTCAACCCGCAAGGTGGGGACTTCCCTGTGGGAGCGGGTTCACCCGCGAATGCGCATCACAGGTACCGACATAACCTCAGGCTTCCACCAACCGAGCAACCAACCTCGACGCATACCCTGGCAACGCCGCAAAGTCCCGTGCACACAACAGCAATCGGCGGTTGGCCCAGGGTTCCGCCAGGGCTACCCAGTGCAGCGGCAACAGCCCTTGCCAACGCTTCACCGCCGCCAGTGGCACCACCCCGACCCCAGCCCCGCCTGCAACCATGCGGATCACCCCATCAAACCCTTCGGCTCGCACTCTCACCTGCATGCGCCGCCCTTCCCGCAGTGCCTGTTCCTCCAGGTACAACGCCAATGCACTACCTGCTCCAAGCCCGACATAGCCATGCGCCAGGCTGTCGATGAAGCTGGGGGCAACCGCGCTGGCCAGCGGATGGCCTGGCGGCGTTACCAGCACCAGTGGGTCGTCGCGAAACGGCCGGGTTTGCAGGTGCTCGAAGGGCGCGGCGGTTGAAACAATGCCAAGGTCGGCCATGCCTTGGGTAATCGCCTGCACAATGCGCAGGCTCGGCAGTTCCTGTATGTCCACGCTGATTCCGGGGTTTTCAGCCAGGTAACCGGCCACAAGTTCAGGCAGGTACTCCGTGAGTGCTGCGGTGTTGCACAGCAGGCGTACTTGACCGTGCTGCCCCTGAGCGTACTGGCCCAGGTCGAACTGCAGGCGTTCGACCTGCTGGGCAATCAGGCGGGCATGCTGCAACAGCGCCTGGCCGGCCGGGGTCGGCTGAACACCTCGGCGGTTACGCTCCAGTAAAGGGATGCCCAGCGACGCTTCCATGGCCCGGATGCGCGCACTGGCTGCCGGCAGCGACAGATGGCTGCGGCTGGCCCCGGCAGTGATGTTGCCGCATTCCAGGGTGTGCTGGAACAGCTTGAGGTCGATCAGGTCGAAATGCATGTGCCTATGGCTTTGCAAGAGTCTGGCTAATGGTATGGCAGATTTTCAGCTTCCCCGCCACGGGTCATTATCGGCCCATGAATACCTTGCTCGATTTCTACCACAACATTGGCCCGGCGCTGTCGCTGCTGGTGGTGCTGACCTTCCTGCTGGCCGGCGCGGTGAAAGGCGTGATCGGCCTGGGCCTGCCCACCATCGCAATGGGCCTGCTGGGCCTGGCTATGCCTCCGGCGCAGGCTGCAGCACTGCTGATCGTGCCATCGACCCTTACCAACCTTTGGCAGCTGGCCAGCGGCGGGCACCTTCGGGCATTGCTGGTGCGGCTGGGCCCGATGCTGGCGCTGATCTTCATTGGTACCTTGCTGGGCAGTGCCTGGCTGGGTATCAACAGTGGGCCATGGGCCGTGCATGCGTTGGGGGCGGCCTTGCTGGCCTATGCGGTGTACGGGCTGGTTGGGCCGGGCTTGCACCTGGCGGCGGGGCACGAGCGTTGGCTGGGGCCGGTCTGCGGGCTGGTGACGGGGATAATCACGGCGGCAACCGGGGTGTTCGTGATACCTGCGGTGCCCTATTTGCAGAGCCTGGGCCTGAGCCGCGAGCAGATGATCCAGGCTTTGGGCCTGTCGTTCACGGTTTCGACCCTGGCACTGGCTGTTGGCCTGGCCGGGCAGGATGCCCTTGGTGGCCAGGCCTTGGGTGCTTCGTTGCTGATGCTGGCGCCAGCCTTGCTCGGCATGCTGGCCGGGCAGTGGTTGCGTCAGCGCATCAGCGCGTTGCTGTTCAAGCGTTGTTTCTTCATCGGCCTGGCCGCACTGGGCGGCCACTTGCTGATCAACGGTTAGCGCTTGATGCGCTGAGCATGTCGACCCGCTGGATATCGAAATCGCGCTCCAGGTAGTCCATGCGTTTTTCGAAGAAGGCGGCCATGTGCGGCAGGGCCGAGTGCACATCCAGCGCGGCCTGGTCGGCCCACACTTCGAAGAACACGAACAGGCTCGGGTCCTGCTGGTCGCGCAGCATGTGGTACTCGATGCAACCTGGCTCCTGGCGGCTTGGCTCGACATAAGGGCGGAACAGGTTTTCGAACGCATCAGCCATTTCCGGGCGGGTCTTGGCTTTGAGGATGAAGGCGAACTGCTCACTCATGGGGCGCTACTCGGTGATGGGTGGTGAACCGATTCTACGGCAATAATGTGATGCTGATTCGTGACTTCTGGTCAATTGTATTTTGCCCTGTCACTGCTGTATCCCGCCCCCGCGAGCCTCTAACCTGCCGACATCAAATTTTGACTCGGCCGGGGAGGCCAGCATGAAAAAGATTCTTCTGCTCAATGGTGGTAAACAGTTCGCTCACTCCGACGGCCGCCTCAACACGACCTTGCACGAAGCGGCCATCGCCCACCTGGACCGTGCCGGTTTCGATGTGCAGCAGACGTTCATCGACGGTGGCTACGACGTGCAGGCCGAAGTAGAGAAGTTTCTCTGGGCCGATGTGATCATCTACCAGATGCCGGGCTGGTGGATGGGCGCGCCCTGGACCGTGAAAAAGTACATCGACGACGTCTTTACCGCTGGCCATGGCAGCCTCTACGCCAACGATGGCCGCACCCGTTCGGACCACACGCAGAAGTACGGCAGCGGTGGCCTGGTGCACGGCAAGCAGTACATGCTGTCGCTGACCTGGAACGCGCCGCAACAGGCCTTCGATGACCCGAGCGACTTCTTCGAAGGCAAGGGCGTGGATGCGGTGTACTTCCCGTTCCACAAGGCCAACCAGTTCCTGGGCATGACCGGCCTGCCGACTTTCCTGGCAACGGATGTGATGAAGCGCCCGGATGTGCCGGCGGCGTTGACAGCTTATGAAGCACACCTGGACGAGGTGTTCGGCAAGGCAGGGTAACAGGTTGCCTGCACTGGCCTCTTCGCGGGCACGCCCGCTCCCACAGGTATTACACAGCTTTCAAGGGCGGTGCAGTACCTGTGGGAGCGGGCTTGCCCGCGAAAGGGCCGGTACAAGCACAGCCGGACTTGGCCTCGACATGCGATTATCTGATCCTTGCAGAGACCCATCACAGGCCCGAATGTGAAAACCCGATCGGAAGAACTCCAGGTATTCGTCGCCGTCATCGATTGCGGCTCGATCTCCGCCGCCGCCGAGCAAATGGGCCAGACCCCGTCCGCCGTCAGCCGCACCTTGTCGCGCCTGGAGGCCAAGCTGGGCACCACGTTGGTCAACCGCACCACCCGGCGTATGGACCTGACCGAAGAGGGGCGCTTTTTCCTCGAACGCTCGCGGCTGATCCTGGAGCAGATGGACGAGATGGAAGAGCGCCTGTCGATGAACCGGCAGACCCCCACCGGGCGCCTGCGCATCAATGCGGCCGCGCCGTTCATGCTGCATGCCATCCTGCCGTGGATCGGCGAGTTTCGCTGCCAGTACCCGGGCATCGAGCTGGAGCTGAACACCGATGACCTGATCATCGACCTGCTGGAGCAGAGCACCGATGTGGCCATCCGCATCGGCGAACTGGCTGATTCCAGCCTGCACGCGCGCAACCTGGGTTGCAGCCCGGTGCAGGTGCTGGCCAGCCCGGCATACCTTGAGCAGCATGGCACGCCGCAGCGGGTCGAAGACCTGGCCAACCACTGCCTGCTCGGTTTCAGCCAGCCCGAGTCGCTCAACCACTGGCCGTTGCGCCACGCCGAAGGGGACCGCTACATCATTCGCCCGGCGCTGATCGCTTCCAGCGGCGAGACCCTGCGCCAGTTGGCGCTGGCCGGCGAGGGCATCGTCAGCCTGTCGCACTTCATGACCCACGAAGACATCCGCGCCGGGCGCCTGCGGGTAGTGTTGAGCGAGGCCAACAACGGCTACCGCCAGCCGATTCACGCGGTGTACTACCGCAACACCCAGCTGGCGTTGCGTATCCAGTGCTTCCTCGATTTCATCCAGCAGAAGCTGACCATGTACGCCTGCTGAGTTGCCTGATCGCGACAGGTCCTGTCCACAGGCGGCGAAACTTCCTACGTGTGATTGCGCAGTCGAAACGCTTCGGCCTTACTGACTGCTCAACAAAAACAACACCAAGGAAGTGTCATGCGTATTGTCCCGTTCCAGTACCTTGCTCTCGCAGCCGCGATCCTGAGCTGTTCCTCGGTTCATGCCGCCACGCTGGAGGGCGGCGCGGTGGCTGCACCCGATCAATATGGTGCACAGGTAGCCGCCGATATCCTGAAAAAGGGCGGCAACGCGGTAGACGCCGCAGTGGCGACTGCCTTCACCCTGGCGGTGACCTACCCGGAGGCCGGGAACATTGGCGGTGGCGGGTTCATGACCCTGTTCGTCGACGGCAAGCCTTACTTCCTCGACTACCGCGAAGTCGCACCCAAGGCCGCAACGCGCAACATGTACCTGGACGACAAGGGCGAGGTCATCGAGAACCTCAGCCTGGTCGGCGTACGCGCCGCAGGTGTGCCTGGCACCGTGATGGGCCTGTGGGAAGCCCACCAGAAGTTCGGCAAGCTGCCCTGGAGCGAGCTGCTGACCCCGGCCATCGGCTATGCGAAAAGCGGCTTCAAGGTGGCGGAGAAACAGTACCAGTACCGCAACGATGCCCAAGGCATGTTCAAGACGGCGACCAACTTCAACGACTACTTCGGCAACATGAAGGTCGGCGAGTTGTTCAAGCAGCCAGAAATGGCCCAGACCCTGGAGCGCATCGCCGACAAGGGCGTGAGCGAGTTCTACCAAGGCAAGACCGCCGACCTGCTGGTGGCGCAGATGCAGGCCGACAAGGGCCTGATCACCAAAGAAGACCTGAAGGATTACAAGGCCGTATGGCGTGAGCCGATGGCGGTAAGCTGGCGCGGCAACGTGGTCTACACCGCACCACCGCCAAGCTCTGGCGGCGTTGCCCTTGCCCAGCTGCTGGGCATCAAGGAAGACCGCGCCGCGGACTTCAAAGGGGTGGCGCACAACTCGGCGCAGTATATTCACCTGTTGGCCGAGATCGAGAAGCGCGTATTCGCTGACCGCGCCGATTACCTCGGTGACCCTGCGTTCACCAAAGTGCCTGTGGATAAACTGGTGGCCAAGGATTACCTGGCCAAGCGTGCCGCGCAGGTCAACCCGAAGGCCATTTCCGACACCGACAAGGTCAAGCCGGGCCTTGAACCGCACCAGACCACGCACTTCTCCATCGTCGACAAGCAGGGCAACGCGGTCAGCAACACCTACACCCTCAACCTCGACTACGGCAGTGGCGTGGTGGTGAAGGGCGCCGGTTTCCTGCTCAACGACGAGATGGACGACTTCAGCGCCAAGCCGGGGGCGGCGAATGCCTTTGGTGTAGTGGGTGGCGATGCCAACGCCATCGAACCGGGCAAGCGCATGTTGTCGTCGATGAGCCCTAGCCTGATGACCCGCGATGGCAAGGTTGAGCTGGTGATCGGTACCCCGGGTGGCTCGCGGATCTTTACCTCGATCTTCCAGGTGATGAACAACCTGTACGACTACGGCATGCCGCTGGACAAGGCGGTGGCGGCGCAGCGGGTGCACCATCAGTTGCTGCCCAAGGACACCATCTACTTTGACGCCTATGCGCCGTTGACCGGGCCGGAGGCCGACAAGTTGAAGAAGATGGGTTATGTGCTGGAAGACCAGGGCTGGGAGATGGGCGATATCCAGGCGATCCGGGTGGATGGGGCGAAGCTGGAAACCGCGTCTGATCCGCGTGGGCGTGGCGTGGGGATGATCGTCAAGTAAGCGGTCGCCTGTGCCGGCCTCATCGCCGGCAAGCCAGCTCCCACAGGTACGGCGCTGTTTTCAGATCCTGCACCGTTCCTGTGGGAGCCTGGCTTGCCGGCGATGGGCCGCAAAGCGGCCCCAGGTTCTCAAGGTCAGACGCGGAACTGACTGACCAATGTCTGCAACTGCCCACCAAGGCGCGCCAGCTCAACACTGGACGCCGCCGTCTCATCACTGGCAGCCGCCGTCTGCTCCGACACATCACGCACATTCAGGATACTGCGGCTGATCTCTTCAGCCACGGCGCTCTGCTGCTCGGCCGCCGCCGCAATCTGCTGGTTCATCGACTGAATGCTCGACACCGTGCTGGTGATGCTCTCCAGCGACGCCCCAGCCTTGCGCGCCAGATCGACACTGCTGTCGGTCAGGGTGCGGCTGCCCTGCATGGCGTTAGCCACTTGCTGGGTACCATGCTGCAGGCTGGCAATCAGCTCTTCGATCTCTTCGGTGGACTTCTGCGTCCGCTGGGCCAGACCGCGCACTTCGTCGGCGACCACGGCAAAACCACGCCCGGCTTCGCCGGCACGCGCTGCCTCGATTGCCGCGTTCAGCGCCAGCAGGTTGGTTTGTTCGGCCACCGACTTGATCACATCCATCACGCTGCCGATCTTCTGGCTTTCCTGCTGCAGCAGGTTCATGGCTTCGGTGGAGCGGTGCATGTCTTCGGCCAGGCGCTCGATCTGGCCAATTGCCTCACCGACCACGCGGTCGCCGGCACGGGCTTCGTCGTCGGCACCGGTGGCAGCATGCGAGGCCTGCTCGGCATTGCGTGCCACCTCCTGAACGGTGGCGGCCATTTCGTGCATGGCGGTGGCCACCTGGTCGGTCTCGACCTTCTGGCTGTTGGCGCCCGCGCTGGTCTGTTCGGTGACTGCCGACAGCTCTTCGGCGGCGCTGGCGATCTGGGTGACGCCATCACGGATGCCGGTGATCAGCTCGCGCAGGGTGGTGCCCATGCGGGCAATACCTTGCTGCAGTACGCCCAGTTCGTCGCGGCGGGTGACGCGCAGGTGCTGGGTCAGGTCGCCGCTGGCGATCTTTTCCACCGCTGCCAGGGTTTCACGCAGTGGCCCGGTGATCTGGCGGGTAATCAGCACCGCTGCCAGTACGCCAACCAGCAGTGCCAACAGCGTAGCGATGGCCTGCAGGCTGCGGGCCTGGGTGCTTTCGATGTCACGGCGTTGCAGCTGGATCTGGTACAGCGCATCGCTGCGCTTGACGATGTCGGCACCCTGCACGGTCATTTCGGCACGTGAGGTGGTGATGTCTGCGACTGCGTCGCGGAATTGGCGTACGGCGTCACGGTAGGCCAGCACCGAGTGCTCGAACTGTTGCAGGCGGGCGTCTTCGGCGGGCAGCTGGCGCTTGAGGTTGTCGATGTCGGCCAGCGCCGCGTCCAGCTGGCGCAGGGCGGCCTGTTCGTTGGCGGCGGTGTTGTCGGCAATGTAGCCGCGCACGTCGATGCGCACCTGCAGCAGTTGCTGGCGGGCCTTGCTGATCAGCTGGTACTGGGCCAGGCGTACGCTGTCGGCCTCGGGGCGTGCCATGACGTCCTGGCTGAGCACATCCATGGCCTGGTCGGCGCGGGTGGCCGAACTGTCCATTGCCGCTCGTGCACTGCGGGTGGCGTCGTAGCCTTGGCGCATCTTGCTCAGCGACAGCTTGTAGGCGCTGATGGTCTCGCCCAGTTCATTCAACAGCTTGATGTTCTCCGGGCTCTTGAAGGTGCTGGCCAGGTAGGTTTGCTGCTTGCTGAAGGCGTCCAGCTTCGCCTGGGTGTTGGCGGCAGCGGTATCATCGCCGTTGGCGATCATGTATTGCAGGCGCGCAATACGCAGGTCGGTGAGGTCCTTGTTCAACTGGCCGATGTCGCCCATCCAGTTGCTGCGGTCGATCAGGCTGCCCAGGCTGGTCCAGCCGGTGAGGGCCAGCAGGCCGGTGAGGACCAGCACCAGGCCGAAGCCCAGGCCGAGTTTGAGGTTGACGCTGATGTTGGCGAACCAGCTGTTCATGCACGCTCTCCAGAAGTAGTTTTCGCTCGCTTGATCTTCGATCGCAAGGCGTTGTTGTTCTGGATGCCCGCTGACTCGTGCAGGGGTTATCGGCAATGATGGGGGAAGCTGAAACGCTTTTTCAGCAGATTTGTAACTGGATGATTGGGGCTGCTTTGCAGCCCTTCGCGGGCACGCCCGCTCCCACAGGTACGAGGTTCGCGCCATTCCTGTGGGAGCGGGCGTGCCCGCGAAGGGCCGCAAAGCGGCCCCAATCCATATCAGAGGTTACGCGCACTGAAGGTATCGCAGCTGTTGACCTCGCCCTGGGCAAACCCGGCCTTGAACCAGCGCACCCGCTGCGCCGAAGTGCCGTGGGTGAACGAGTCCGGCACCACGCGCCCGCGACCTTGCTGCTGCAAGCGGTCATCACCAATGGCATTGGCCGCGTTCAGGGCCTCCTCGACATCACCCGGCTCCAGCCAGTTCAGGCGCTTCTGTGCCTGGTAGGCCCATACGCCGGCCAGGCAGTCGGCTTGCAGTTCCTGGCGTACCAGCAGGCCGTTGTCGCCCTCCATGCGCTGGCCATTGCGGCGTGCTGCATCGACCTTGGCCGAAACGCCCAGCAGGGTTTGCACGTGATGGCCGATTTCGTGAGCGATCACGTAGGCCTGGGCAAAGTCGCCCGCCGCGGCAAAGCGGGTTTCCATTTCGCGGAAGAACGACATGTCCAGGTAAACCCGCTGGTCCGCCGGGCAATAGAACGGCCCCACTGCCGCCGAGGCAAAGCCGCAGGCCGAGTTGACCTGGCCACTGAACAGCACCAGCTTGGGGTCGCGGTATTGCTTGCCGGCCTCGGCGAACAGGGCCTTCCAGGTGTCTTCAGTGTCGCCCAGGATCGACGCGACAAACTCGGCCTGTTGGTCATTGGCCGGCGGTGCCTTGCCACCCGCACCACTGGGCGCCGTTTGCTGTTGCTGCTGCTCCATCTGGCCGGTGAGCTGGCCAAGAATCTGCAACGGGTCCTGCCCGGTGAGCCAGCCGATGCCGACAATCAGCAGGATCGCCCCAAGCCCCAGCCCCTTCCCGCCGCCAAAACGCATGCCGCCGCCACCGCCACCTTCGCCTCGGGCATCGACCACGTTGTCGCTGCGTCGGCCTTTTCGCCATTCCATGAATGCTCTCCCGAGCGTGAAACAAGAAGACAAAGATTAGTTCACGACAGCGACAGGTGTCAGGCCAAGGTGTTAATCCATAACCATATGGTTATGTTCAAGGTGCCTGATTTCAATATTCATCGCGTGCGAGTTATCAGAAACTGCAAGTCCGCCTGCCACGCCCAGGCGTTCACATAATTCCAAGAGAGGAAACCGGCATGCCCGCACAGGACAACAGCCGCTTCGTGATCCGTGATCGCAACTGGCACCCCAAAGCCCTTACGCCTGACTACAAAACGTCCATTGCCCGCTCGCCGCGCCAGGCACTGGTCAGCATTCCACAGTCGATCAGCGAGACCACTGGTCCGAACTTTTCCCACCTGGGCTTCGGTGCCCATGACCATGACCTGCTGCTGAACTTCAACAATGGTGGCCTGCCGATCGGCGAGCGCATCATCGTTGCCGGCCGCGTCGTCGACCAGTACGGCAAGCCTGTGCCGAACACACTGGTGGAGATGTGGCAAGCCAACGCCGGCGGCCGCTACCGCCACAAGAACGACCGCTACCTGGCACCGCTGGACCCGAACTTTGGTGGTGTCGGCCGCTGCCTGACTGACAGTGATGGCTACTACAGCTTCCGCACCATCAAGCCGGGCCCGTACCCATGGCGCAACGGCCCGAACGACTGGCGCCCGGCGCACATCCACTTCGGCATCAGCGGCCCGTCGATCGCCACCAAGCTGATCACTCAGCTGTACTTCGAAGGTGACCCGCTGATCCCGATGTGCCCGATCGTCAAGTCGATCGCCAACCCGGAAGCTGTACAGCAGTTGATCGCCAAGCTCGACATGAGCAACGCCAACCCGATGGACTGCCTGGCCTACCGCTTCGACATCGTGCTGCGCGGCCAGCGCAAGACCCACTTCGAAAACTGCTGAGGACACCGCCATGCCAATCGAACTGCTGCCGGAAACCCCTTCGCAGACCGCCGGCCCCTACGTGCACATCGGCCTGGCCCTGGAAGCGGCCGGCAACCCGACCCGTGATCAGGAAATCTGGAACCGCCTGGCCAAGCCTGATGCGCCGGGCGAGCACATTCTGCTGATCGGCCAGGTATATGACGGTAATGGCCACCTGGTGCGCGACTCGTTCCTGGAAGTGTGGCAGGCCGACGCCAATGGCGAGTACCAGGATGCCTACAACCTGGAAAACGCCTTCAACAGCTTTGGCCGTACCGCAACCACCTTCGACGCGGGCGAGTGGACGCTGCACACGGTCAAGCCGGGTGTGGTGAACAACGCCGCTGGCGTGCCGATGGCGCCGCACATCAACATCAGCCTGTTTGCCCGTGGCATCAACATTCATCTGCACACGCGCCTGTACTTCGATGACGAAGCCCAGGCCAACGCCAAGTGCCCGGTGCTCAACCTGATCGAGCAGCCGCAGCGCCGCGAGACGCTGATTGCCAGGCGTTGCGAAGTGGATGGGAAGACGGCATATCGCTTTGATATCCGTATTCAGGGGGAAGGGGAGACGGTGTTCTTCGACTTCTGAGTGATGCCTTTGGGGCCGCTCTGCGGCCCTTTCGCGACACAAGGCCGCTCCCACATTGACCGGCGTACGCAGGCCTTTGTGGGAGCGGCCTTGTGTCGCGAAAGGGCTGCAAAGCAGCCCCGGCGATCTTGAAGGTCAGCGCCGAACCAGCAACACCCCACTCTCCATATGGTGGGTATACGGGAACTGGTCAAACAACGCACAACGCTCGATGCGGTGGGTGTCCTGCAACTGGGCAATGTTCGCCGCCAGCGTTTCCGGGTTGCACGAAATATACAGAATACGTTCGAAGCGCCGGGTCAGTTCGCAGGTGTCCGGGTCCATCCCCGCACGTGGCGGGTCGACAAACACCGTACCGAACTCATAGCTCTTCAGGTCGATGCCTTCCAGCCGACGGAACGGCCGCACCTCGTTCAGCGCCTGCGTCAGTTCTTCAGCCGACAACCGCACCAGCCGCACGTTATCCACAGCGTTCTCGTCGAGGTTGCTCAGCGCGGCATTGACCGAGGTCTTGCTGATTTCGGTCGCCAGCACCTGGCGCACGCGGGTGGCCAGCGGCAGGGTGAAGTTGCCGTTGCCGCAGTACAGCTCCAGCAAATCATCCTCACGCTCGCCAATGGCATCGAACGCCCAGCTCAGCATCTTCTGGTTCACCGCACCGTTAGGTTGGGTGAACGCGCCTTCCGGCTGGCGATAGCTGAACACGCGGCCCGCCACGTCGAGTTTTTCCAGCGCATAGTCACGGCCGATCACCAGGCGCTTGCCTTTGGAGCGGCCAATCACGCTCACGCCCAGTTCTTCGGCCAGTTGCCGTGCAGCCACTTCCCACGCCTCGTCAAGCGGGCGGTGGTAGCACATGGTGATCATGGCATCGCCGGCCAGGGTGGTCAGGAACTCTACCTGGAACAGGCGGTTGCCCAGTTCCTCGCTGGCCTGCCAGGCCGCCTTCAGGCGCGGCATCAGCGCATTGATGCGCTGGCTGGCAATGGGGAAATCCTCAATCAGGATTGCCTTGTGCTTCTCGCCCGGGGCAAACATGGCGTAGTGGCGCTGGCCGTCTTCGCGCCACAGGCGGAACTCCGCGCGCAGGCGGTAGTGCTCGCGCGGCGAGTCGAAAACAGCCGGCTCCGGCGCGCCGAAGGGCGCCAGCAGCTCGCGCAGCCGCGCCACCTTGGCATCCAGCTGGGTGGCGTAGGAGGAGGGGTCGAAAGCAGCACTCATGCGTTGAACCAGCCCAGCTTGATGACGAACAGGATGGAAAGGATCACCAGGGCCGGGTTCAGGTCGCGGCGGCGACCGGAGATCAGCTTGACGGCGGTCCAGGAAATGAAGCCGAAGGCGATACCGTTGGCGATCGAGTAGGTCAGCGGCATGGCCAGGGCGGTCACTACCACCGGCGCGGCTTCGGTGACGTCGTCCCAGTTTATTTCTGCCAGGCCCGAGGCCATCAGCACGGCGACGAACAGCAGTGCCGGCGCGGTGGCGAACGCCGGCACGCTACCGGCCAGCGGGGCGAAGAACAGCGCCAGCAGGAACAATACGGCAACCACGATGGCGGTCAGGCCGGTGCGGCCACCGGCGCTCACGCCCGCAGCGGATTCGATGTAGCTGGTGGTGGTGGACGTACCCAGCAGCGAACCGGCCATGGCGGCGGTACTGTCGGCGATCAGGGCACGGCCCATCTTCGGCATGTGGCCGTCCTTGCCCATCAGGCCGGCGCGCTTGGCAACGCCGATCAGGGTGCCGGAGTTGTCGAACAGGTCGACGAACAGGAAGGCGAAGATCACGCTGACCAGGCCTACGTCCAGTGCGCCGGCAATGTCCAGTTGCAGGAAGGTCGGCGCCAGCGACGGCGGCATGGAGACGATGCCGCCGAACGGCGTCACGCCCATCACGATCGAGGCAATGGTCACAGCCAGGATGCCGATCAGCACGGCGCCGCGCACTTTCAGCGACTCCAGGCCGACGATCAGGAAGAAGCCCAGCGTGGCAAGGATGGGGGCTGGCTGCTTGAGGTCGCCCAGGCCCACCAGGGTAGCCGGGTTATCGACGACGATGCCGGCGTTGTGCAGGGCGATCAGCGCCAGGAACAGGCCGATACCCGCAGCAATCGCCGAACGCAGTGGCAGTGGAATGCTGTTCACGATCCATTCGCGGATGCGGAAGATCGACAGCAGGAAGAACATCACCGCCGACAGGAACACCGCACCCAGCGCCACTTGCCAGGTGTGGCCCATGTGCAGCACCACGGTGTAGGTGAAGAACGCGTTCAGGCCCATGCCCGGCGCCAGGGCGATCGGGTAGTTGGCGATCAGGCCCATGGTGGTGGAGCCGATGGCTGCCGCCAGGCAGGTGGCGACGAAGATCGCCCCTTTGTCCATGCCGGTCTCGCCGAGAATGCTCGGGTTGACGAACAGGATGTAGGCCATGGCCAGGAAGGTGGTGACGCCCGCGAGAATCTCGGTGCGCACATTGGTGTTGTGTGCTTTTAGTTGAAACAGCCTTTCCAGCATGCCCGCTCCCCAAGGCGCCCCCGGCGCCATGAATGTATCGACCCCATCAGCAAAGCACAGACCGTACCGGTTGCCGTGGTTTTGTGTGGGGAGGAAAAAAGCCGCGCATCATACCAGCATGCATGGCGGGGGCCTATGGCCGTTGGGGAATGGGTTCTCTGTAGCCTGTACTGGCCTCTTCGCGGGCACGCCCGCTCCCACAGGGACCGCGCCACATTGAGGCCCTGCGCTTCACCTGTGGGAGCGGGCGTGCCCGCGAAGAGGCCAGTACAGGCTAACGATCAACCATTGTGCAACCGATCCCGCCTGGCCAGCGTCGGGAACATTTTTATCCACACCCCGGTCACCACCAGCGTGCCCACGCCACCCATCACCACCGCCGGCACTGTGCCAAACCAGTGCGCCGTCACCCCCGATTCAAACTCGCCAAGCTGGTTCGAGGCACCAATGAACAACCCGTTCACCGCGCTCACCCGCCCGCGCATTTCATCCGGGGTTTCCAGCTGCACGAACGAACTGCGAATCACCATGCTGATCATGTCCGCCGCGCCCAGCACCACCAGCACCGCCAGCGAGAACCAGAACGAGGTCGACAGGCCAAAGGCAATGGTCGCCACGCCGAACACGCCGACCGCGGTGAACATGGTGCGCCCCACGTTCCGCTCGAACGGGAAGCGCGCCAGCCACAACGACATCAGCAACGCCCCCACCGCTGGCGCCGAGCGCAGCAGGCCCAGGCCCATCGGGCCGGTCAGCAGGATGTCCTTGGCGAACACCGGCAGCAGCGCGGTAGCCCCGCCCAGCAGTACGGCGAACAGGTCCAGCGAAATGGCGCCGAGAATGTCAGGCCGGCTGCGGATGAAGCGAATGCCGGCCAGCAGTGATTCGATGCTGGCCCGACCGCGCTGCACCACCTGGCCGCGCGCCTGCAGGCTCAGGGTGAGCACGCAGGCGATGGCGTACAGGGCCACGGTGGGGCCGTACACCCAGATGCTGCCGAAGGCATACAGGAAGCCGCCCACGGCTGGCGCCACGATGGTTGCCGACTGGGTAGCCGATGCCGAAGCCGCCACTGCCCTTGGGAACAGGCCAGGTGGTACTACGTTGGGCAATAGCGCCTGGGTTGCCGGCATTTCGAACGAGCGCGTGGCGCCCAGCAGGAACGCCAGGGCGAAAATCAATTCGCGGGTGACGTTGTCGGTCGCGCTGCCCACTGCCAGCGCCAGGGCAATCAACCCTTGCAGGCTCTGGCACAAGGCAGCGACCTTGCGCCGGTCATAGCGGTCGGCCACATGCCCGGTGTGCAGCATGAACAGCACACGCGGGGCGAACTCGACCAGGCCGACCAGGCCCAGGTCCAGCACATTGCCGGTCAACTGGTAGAGGTGCCAGCCAATGGCCACGGTGAGCATCTGGAAGCCGCTGGCGGTGAACACACGGGCCAGCCAGAAAGCCAGGAAAGGGCGGTGGTGACGCAACAACTGCGGTGCGGAATCAGACATCGGAAACCAGGGGCCTCGGCGCAGTAGAGGGGGTGCGCAGCGTATCATCTGTTTGTAACAAACGGTTACTGTTTGCCCATGTCGGCACTTTTCCACGCATTGTGAAAGAGGGTGGGGCAACCGGTCACGCGGCAATCAACCACACGGCCTGCCGGGCCATTCGGGACTATGCTTCCTAGCATCCGTTGACTTGGATCAATCGTTCCAGATTCAACGAATTGGCCCTCTGGGCCGGAATCCCTGCGATCGAACAGAACAATTCCAACGCGCCGTACTCGACCAATGTGGGGGCAGTGGGCGACGGGGCCACAAGCCCGGACGCCGGATTATCTGAAGAGGAAGCACCATGTTCGGAATAGAGGCCCTAGAGCTCGCCCGAATGCAGTTTGCCTTTACCGTGTCGTTCCACATCCTGTTCCCGGCCATCACCATTGGCCTGGCGAGCTACCTGGCAGTCCTCGAAGGCCTCTGGCTGCGGACCCACAACCAGGTCTACCGTGATCTCTATCATTTCTGGTCGAAAATCTTCGCCGTCAACTTCGGCATGGGCGTGGTCTCGGGCCTGGTCATGGCCTATCAGTTCGGGACCAACTGGAGCCGCTTCTCCGAGTTCGCGGGCTCGGTAACCGGGCCGTTGCTGACCTACGAGGTGCTGACCGCCTTCTTCCTCGAAGCGGGCTTTCTCGGCGTCATGCTGTTCGGCTGGAACCGTGTGGGCCGTGGCTTGCATTTCTTTTCCACCTGCATGGTGGCGCTGGGCACCCTGGTCTCGACCTTCTGGATTCTCGCGTCCAACAGTTGGATGCAGACGCCCCAGGGCCATGAGATCATCGATGGTCGCGTGATACCAGTGGACTGGTTCGCGGTGGTGTTCAACCCCTCGTTCCCCTATCGGCTGATGCACATGGCCACGGCCGCGTTCGTTTCCACGGCGTTCTTCGTCGGTGCTTCGGCTGCCTGGCACTTGCTGCGCGGGCGCGATAACCCGGCGGTGCGCAAGATGCTGTCGATGGCCATGTGGATGGCATTGATCGTGGCCCCGATCCAGGCGGTGATCGGTGACTTCCACGGCCTCAACACCCTCAAGCACCAGCCGGTGAAAATCGCTGCAATTGAAGGCCACTGGGAGAACGTGCCCGGCGAACCGACGCCGCTGATCCTGTTCGGCATCCCCGACATGAAGGCCGAAACGACGCACTTCAAGCTTGAGATCCCGGCGCTGGGCAGCCTGATCCTGACCCATAGCCTGGACAAGCAGGTGCCGGCGATGAAGGAGTTCCCGCCCGAAGACCGACCCAACTCGACCATCGTCTTCTGGTCGTTCCGCATCATGGTCGGGCTCGGCTTGCTGATGATCTTCGTGGGCCTGTGGAGCCTGTGGCTGCGCAAGCGCGGCACGCTCTACACCTCGCGCCCGTTCCTGTACCTGGCGCTATGGATGGGGCCTTCAGGGCTGATCGCCTTGCTGGCCGGCTGGTTCACCACCGAGATCGGCCGCCAGCCTTGGGTGGTGTATGGCCTGATGCGCACGGCGGACGGTGTGTCCAACCACAGTTATGCACAGCTTGGCTTCACCCTGGTGGCGTTCGTGGTGGTGTACTTCGCCCTGTTCGGCACCGGCTTGGGCTACATGATGCGCCTGGTGCGCAAAGGGCCGCAGACCGGCGAAGGCGACGAGCACACACCGGGCGGCCCTGGCCAGAAACGTACGCCGGCGCGGCCGTTGTCTGCCGCCGATGATGGCCATCAGGCCAAGACTGCCAGCCTGAGCAAGGAGGACTGAGCCATGGGTATCGACCTTCCGCTGATCTGGGCGGTGATCATCATCTTCGGCGTCATGATGTACGTGGTAATGGACGGTTTCGACCTGGGTATCGGCATGCTCTTCCCCTTCGTCAAGGGCGAGCAGGACCGGGATGTAATGATGAACACCGTCGCCCCGGTGTGGGACGGCAACGAAACCTGGCTGATCCTGGGCGGTGCCGGGTTGTTCGGGGCGTTCCCGATGGCCTATGCCGTGGTGCTCGAAGCCTTGTACCTGCCATTGATCCTGATGCTGATCGGCCTGATCTTCCGTGGCGTGGCGTTCGAGTTCCGCTTCAAGGCCACCGCCGACAAGCGGCATATCTGGGACAAGGCGTTCATCTGGGGCTCACTGGTTGCCACCTTCTTCCAGGGCGTGGCGTTGGGCGCCTTCCTCGAAGGGTTCAAGGTGGTCGACCGCCATTTTGCCGGTGGCACGCTCGACTGGCTTACCCCGTTCAGCCTGTTCTGCGGCCTGGGCCTGATCGTTGCCTACACCCTGTTGGGCTGCACCTGGCTGATCATGAAGACCGAAGGGCCGCTGCAACAGAAGATGCACGACATGGCGCGCCCGCTGGCGCTGGTGCTGCTGGTGGTGATCGGTATCGTCAGCCTGTGGACACCGATCGCTTACCCACAGATCGCCGACCGCTGGTTCAGCATGCCTAACCTGATCTGGTTCATGCCGGTACCGCTGCTGGTGTTGGTGACTTTCTACGGGCTGCTCAAGGCGGTGGCGCGCAATGCGCACTACACGCCGTTCCTGCTGACCCTGGTGCTGATCTTCCTCGGCTACAGCGGCCTGGGTATCAGCTTGTGGCCGAACATCATCCCGCCGTCGATCTCGATCTGGGATGCCGCCGCGCCACCGCAAAGCCAGGGCTTCATGCTGGTGGGCACACTGTTCATCCTGCCGTTCATCCTCATGTACACCTTCTGGAGCTACTACGTGTTCCGCGGCAAGGTGACCCATGAAGACGGCTATCACTAGGAGGGCCGCATGATGACCGGCAAGCATGGTTTTGAAGAGAAGAAACCGCTGTGGCAGCGGCTGGGTTGGCTGGTGCTGATCTGGGCGATGAGCGTGGCGGCGCTGGGTGTGGCGGCCTGGGTGATGCGGCTGTTCATGGGGGCAGCGGGCCTGACCACCCATTAAGGTAAGCCTGCTCTGGCCCTATCGCTGGCAAGCCAGCTCCCACAGGGATAGCATCAGCTTCAAGCCCTATGCAGTACCTGTGGGAGCTGGCTTGCCAGCGATAGGGCCGGTACAGGCTTACTTGCGGGCTTTCAGGATGACGAATTTGGGCGTCGCCGCCACCTGCTCCACACCCCGGAACAACCGCGCCAGCTTGCTGTGATAGCCCAGGTGCCGGTTCCCCACGATATACAGCGCCCCACCCACCACCAGCGCCTCGCGCGCCTGCTGGAACATGCGCCAGGCCAGGAAGTCCCCCACCACCTGCTGCTGGTGGAACGGTGGGTTGCACAGCACCACATCCAGCGACTGCTTCTCCACACCAGCCAGCCCGTCGGCTGCGCTGAAGATTGCCGGGCGCTCGCCCAGTGCGGCCTGCCAGTTCTCCCGCGCCGATTGCACCGCCATGTACGACTCGTCGACCAGCGTGTATTCGGCATCGGGGTTGGCCAATGCACTGGCAATCGCCAGCACGCCGTTACCACAACCCAGGTCTGCGACCCGCGCGCGGCCCAGGTCACGTGGCAGGTGCGGCAGGAACGCACGCGTACCGATATCCAGGCCTTCACGGCAGAACACGTTGGCGTGGTTGACCAGCTCCAGCGCCGGTGCGTCCAGCTGGTAGCGGCTAGGGTAGGGCGAGCGGGCGGCTGGCCGTTGCGCCACCGTTGCCGTCAGCAGGCGGGCCTTTTTCTGCGCCAGCGAGGCCTGTACCGGGCCGATGTACTTTTCCATCAGGTCGCCGGCCGCGCGCGGCAAGTGCTTGATCATTGCCCCGGCAATCACCTGTGCACCCGGCGCCAGCTGGCCCTGCAAACGGATCAGCTGCTCTTCGAGCAGCGCCAGGGTTTTTGGCACGCGCACCAGCACCCGGTCGAACGGGCCCTGCCAGGGTTCGCTTGCCGGCACGAAGGGCACGCTGTCGAACGGCAAGCCATTGCGTGCCAGGTTTTTTTCCAGGGCCAGGTGCGCCAGGTGCGAATCGCCGCTGCTGACCACCTGCAACTGGCCCGCCAGGCTGGCGGCCAGGGCGCCGAAGCTGTCATTGAGCACCAGCACCCGGCAGTGGCTGGCGGGCGCCTGTTCGTGCAACTGCGCAAGCAGGTACTCGTCGGCGGCATCGAATGCCTGCAGCGGGTCGTTGGCCTGCTCCGGCTGGCGGATCAGTTCGAGTTCGGCGAAGGGGGTGGTCAACAGGGGCATGGCGTCTGGCTCGGGTTCGAAACTGCCCGTTGCGGTTCGCCCCGGGCTTTGCCGGGCGATTCTACAGGGCTTTGCCCAAGGTCGCAGGTTTGCCGGTCAGATCCAGCCGCGCAGGGCGGCGATAGCGATGGCGCCGGCCTTGTTGGCGGCGTTGGTCTTGGTGATCACGCTGCGGATATGGAAGTTTACCGTGCTTTGCGACAGCGAGAGAATGCAGGCCACGTCGGCGGCGGTCTTGCCGGCGGCCGACCACTTCAGCACTTCCAGTTCGCGCTCGCTCATTTTCGGTTGCGGTGGGCACAGTGCATTCAGGTGGTGTTCGCCGAGTACCGCATGCAGGGTATGGCACAACCACTGAACGCTACCGGCCTTGTCGTAAAGCTCGATGATGTCGATTTTTCCGGCTGGCCTGGCCACGCTGACCTGGCTTTCGTTGTGCTGCAAGTCGTGCAGCGATTGCGTCCAGCCGTGACGCAAACCGTGCTGGCAGGCCGCTTCACGAAACTGCGGGGCTTCACGATACAGTTCGTCTGTCCACAGCACCGGCATGGTCGAGCTGTGGCTGACGTTGGCAGCCGGGTCTTGCTTGTAGAACTCGTCACGCTGGTAGCGCTCGATCCACTCATCCGGGTAGTTGCTGTAGAGGTACACCCGAGGTGTCTGGGTGGCGATCTGGATGCGTATTTTCAGCCCGAGGTAATCCATGCCCAGGTCTTGTGCCAGGTGTACGGCGATATCGAACAGCTTCCGTGGGCTGCGCTCGCTGACGAACGCATGAAGATGTTCGGGTCTCCAATGAAGCATTTGAAACACTCCTCAGGCCACAGGATCCAATCCATTCGAGTACCCGGGTCATTGTAGGAAAAGACCTACCATAGCGTTGGGATTTTTTTGTTATAGCGATCAGGTTTTTTCTGCGACTTCGGCACGATCACCCTTGATGAGGCCCTACAAAGCAGTGGTTTTTATCCGGGCCACTTTGCGCGACACTGTGCGCACGTCAAACCTGGAGCCCGATATGACCGCTAGCGCCGAAAAGTTCACCCGCCAGACCCTGCTCGATGTTCAGCCGCTCACGCCGAACCTCTTCAGCCTGCGGGTTACGCGCGATGCAGGGTTCCGCTTCCGTTCCGGCCAGTTCGCCCGCCTTGGCGTGACCAAGGCCGATGGCAGCGTGGTATGGCGCGCCTATTCCATGGTCAGTGCACCCCATGACGAACACCTCGACTTCTTCTCCATCGTGGTGCCGGGTGGCGAATTCACCAGTGAGCTGAGCCGGCTGGGTGCAGGGGACACCCTGTTGATCGACCGCCAGGCGTTTGGCTTTCTCACCCTCGACCGCTTCGTTGGTGGGCGTGACTTGTGGCTGCTGGCTACCGGTACTGGCATCGCGCCATTTATGTCGATTCTGCAAGACTTCGAGGCATGGGAGCGTTTTGACAGCATCAAGCTGGTGTACTCGGTACGCGAAGCGAAAGAGCTGGCTTATGTAGATGAAATCGCCGGGCTGGAGCAGCGCGATTACTTGGTCGAGTTTGCTGGCAAGTTGCAGTTCATTCCAGTGGTGACCCGCGAGCAGCACCCGGGCGCGTTGAACCAGCGTATTACCACGCTGATCGAGAATGGCGAACTGGAGAAGGCCGCAGGGCTGGAGCTGTCGCCGGAGCATTCGCGGGTAATGCTGTGCGGCAACCCGGAAATGATCGACGAGACACGCAAGGTGCTGAAGGCGCGTGACCTGCAATTGAGCCTGAGCAAGCGACCAGGGCAGGTGGCTGTGGAAAACTACTGGTAAGCCCATCGGGGCCGTTGTGGGAGCGGGCATGCCCGCGAACAACGGCGGAGCCGGTGCCATCCACCGCGCTGGATTCTTCGCGGGCATGCCCGCTCCCACTCTGCCCTCTACAGCGTCAAGGCAACCGGTTCTGGTTCTGCGTCTTGAGCAAATCGCGAATCTCGGTCAGCAGCGTTTCTTCGGCTGTCGGCACAGGCGGCGCAGTCGGCGCCACGGCTTCTTCACGCTTCAGCCGGTTGATTACCTTCACCCCCATGAAGATGGCGAAGGCCACGATCAGGAAGTCGATCACGGTCTGGATGAACTTGCCATACGCCAGCACCACCGCCGGTACATCCCCTTCGGCAGCCTTCAGGGTAATTGCCAGGTCGCTGAAGTCCACTCCCCCGATCAACAGGCCCAGTGGCGGCATGACCACGTCTCCAACGAAGGACGAGACGATCTTGCCGAAGGCTGCACCGATGATGATACCCACCGCCATGTCGACAACATTGCCTTTGACCGCGAAGGCCTTGAATTCACTGATCATGCCCATGTCTGGTTCCTTGTAACAAAAGGTAAGGTTAACGCAGTGTAAGCCACTAAAACGCTTCATGCGTGGTGTTCAGGGGTAGTGACTGCGGTTAGAACGAATAGTTTTGTCGCATCCCGAGGCGTTCGAGACACGTCCCGCTCGGCTATCATGGCGGTTTTTTCCAGGAGACCCCACCCATGGCCAAGGCCAAGCGCTTGTATGGCTGCACCGAGTGCGGCGCGACCTTCCCCAAATGGGCCGGCCAGTGCGGCGAATGCGGGGCCTGGAACACCCTGGTCGAAACCATGATCGAAAGCGGTGGTGCGGCTGCCCCCAGCAGCGGCCGTGCCGGCTGGACCGGGCAACAGGCGCAAATCAAGACCCTGGCCGAAGTCAGCGTCGAAGAGATCCCGCGTTTCACCACCAGCAGCACCGAACTGGACCGCGTGCTGGGCGGCGGCCTGGTGGATGGCTCGGTGGTGCTGATTGGTGGCGACCCCGGGATCGGCAAGTCGACCATCCTGCTGCAGACGTTGTGCAACATCGCCGTGGGCATGCCGGCGCTGTATGTCACCGGCGAGGAATCGCAGCAGCAGGTGGCCATGCGTTCCCGGCGCCTGGGCCTGCCCCAGGACCAGCTCAAGGTGATGACCGAAACCTGCATCGAAACCATCATTGCCACCGCTCGTGTCGAGAAACCGCGGGTCATGGTGATCGACTCGATCCAGACCATTTTCACCGAGCAGTTGCAGTCGGCACCCGGCGGCGTGGCCCAGGTGCGCGAAAGTACGGCACTGCTGGTGCGCTATGCCAAGCAGAGCGGTACGGCCATCTTCCTGGTCGGCCATGTGACCAAGGAAGGCTCGCTGGCCGGCCCGCGGGTACTGGAGCACATGGTCGATACCGTGTTGTATTTCGAAGGTGAGTCCGACGGCCGCCTGCGTTTGCTGCGGGCAGTGAAAAACCGTTTTGGCGCAGTCAACGAACTGGGCGTGTTCGGCATGACCGACCGTGGCCTGAAAGAGGTGTCCAACCCGTCGGCAATCTTCCTCAACCGTACCCAGGAAGAAGTGCCAGGCAGTGTGGTGATGGCGACCTGGGAGGGCACCCGACCGATGCTGGTGGAGGTGCAGGCGCTGGTCGACGACAGCCACCTGGCCAACCCGCGCCGGGTAACCCTGGGCCTGGACCAGAACCGCCTGGCCATGTTGCTGGCGGTGCTGCATCGCCATGGCGGTATTCCGACCCACGATCAGGACGTGTTCCTCAACGTGGTGGGCGGGGTCAAGGTGCTGGAAACCGCTTCGGACCTGGCGCTGCTGGCGGCGGTGATGTCCAGCTTACGCAACCGGCCGCTGGCCCATGGCCTGTTGGTGTTTGGCGAGATCGGCCTGTCGGGTGAGGTACGCCCGGTGCCTAGCGGGCAGGAGCGCTTGAAGGAGGCGGCCAAGCACGGCTTCAAGCGGGCCATCGTGCCCAAGGGCAATGCGCCGAAAGAGTCGCCGGCGGGGTTGCAGGTGATTGCCGTGACCAGGCTGGAGCAGGCACTGGATGCACTGTTTGAATAATTCGTAGCCTGTGCTGGCCTTTTCGCGGGCTTGCCCGCTCCCACAGGTACAGCGCCAGCCGTGAATGTGGCGCTTTACCTGTGGGAGCGGGCAAGCCCGCGAAAGGGCCAGTACAGGCAAAAGAAAAGGGGCCGACGATGCGCGTCAGCCCCCAACCCACCTCACCGTTCAGTCAGCGGTCAATGCTCGGCCACCGGCGTGCGCCTGACCGTTTCATTGCCATGCTCATCCAGTTCCAGCATCGGCACTTCGTTGCCTTCGGAATCGAACAGCTTGCCATCCTTGAAGTAGTCCCCATCACGCAGCGCCGAAATATCCGAATACTGGATGGTGCGCTCATACGCTGCAGCAAACACCGACTGGTTTTCCGAGTTGCCGGTGGTGAAGTGGTTGAAGATCAGGTTCAGCAGGATGGCCATGATCGCCGCCGAGCTGATGCCCGAGTGGAAGATGGTCTCGAACCAGTTCGGGAAGTGGTGGTAGAAGGTTGGCGCGGCAATCGGGATCATGCCAAAGCCCAGCGAGGCCGCGACGATGATCAGGTTGACGTTGTTCTTGTAGCTGACCTTGGACAGGGTGCGGATACCGCTTGCCGCCACGGTGCCGAACAGCACGATGCCTGCGCCGCCCAGTACCGGGGTAGGCACGGCGGCAATCACCCGGCCCATCACTGGCAGCAGTCCGAGCACCACCAGGATCACGCCACCGGTAGCCACGACGTAACGGCTTTTCACCCCGGTCACGGCCACCAGGCCAACGTTCTGGGCAAACGCGCTTTGGGTGAACGAACCGAAGATCGGTGCCAGGATGCTCGATGCCATGTCGGCACGCAGGCCGTTGCCCAAGCGCTTGGAGTCGACCTTGGTGTCGATGATCTCACCCACGGCAAGGATATCGGCCGAGGTTTCCACCAGGGTCACCATGATCACGATGCACATCGACAGGATGGCGGCGATGTGGAATTCCGGCATGCCAAAGTGGAACGGCGTGGGGAAGGCGAACATCGGGCCTTCGGTGACCTTGCTGAAGTCGGTCATGCCCAGCGCCCAGGCGATCAGGGTGCCGACCACCATGGCCAGCAGGATCGACAGGCGCGAGATGGTCGCGTTCCCCAGCTTGCTGAGCAGCAGCACGATGGCGAAGGTCAGCCCGGCCAGGCCGATGTTGGCCATGCTGCCGAACTCTGGCGAGGCGCTGTTGCCGCCCATCACCCAGCGTGCGGCCACCGGCATCAGGGTCAGGCCGATGGTGGTGATGACGATGCCGGTCACCAGCGGCGGGAAGAACTTGGTAATGCGTGAGAACACCGGGGTGATCAGGAAGCCGATCAGCGATGCTGCCATGACTGCGCCGAGCACCCCGGGCAGGCCACCGCCACCCTCGCTGCTGAGGATGGCACCCATGGTTGCCACGCCGGCAAACGACACACCCTGCACCAGCGGCAACTGACAGCCGAAGAACGGCAGGCCAAGGGTTTGCAGCAGGGTGGCCAGGCCACCGGCAAACAGCGAGGCGGCAATCAGCATGCCGATCTCGGCACCGTTCAGGCCAGCGGCCTGCCCCAGGATCAGGGGTACCGCGACGATCCCCCCGTACATGGTCAACACATGCTGCAGACCATAGGCCAGGTTGGCACCAAGGCCGAGGTTTTCATCCTCGGGGCGCTTGGTGGGAGACGTGCTAGGGGACGTAGTCATGGAGCAGGCTCTCTGTTTATTGTTGTGTCGCTACTGTAGACATTTCCTACAAATGATTGCCACAAGAATTGTATACAATATTTTGATCGGAGCGCGCACAGTTACGGCTGCAGGGGGTGATAAAACCCAATGCAGAACGCGTACCAACTCGTCAGAAGCTGTACTAGAGGGGTGTGTACAAAGTGCTGCTACCCAGGCAGAAAGCTGTCTGGGTAGACAAGAAACACAAGGTGGGAAGGCTGTTAGCCGACTAACAGATTCTATTCTTCGATGAGTTCGCGCAGCTCGCGCATCATTTCGGTGCTATCGGCGAGGTTCAATTCCACAAGACGGTGCAAATGGGTCATCGAGTCGACGTCGATATACAGGCAGATGAAGCCCAGGCGGGTGGGCTCCTCATGGCGCAGTTCCACCTGCATCTCTATCCGCTCATCAGGGTTCAGGTGGATGACCGCATCGAAGTCCTGGGTCAGGTCGGCGTCCCAGGGTTCGGGGCATTTGACCAGCATGCCCTTGAGCGATATATCCAACAGTTTTACCGGCCAGCGGCGGTCGCCCTGGCGCAGCTCGGTGGGGGCATCGAAATCGATACGCTGGAAGCGGCGGCGTTCGTCGTGATCGCTCATGGGCAGGCCCTCGGGTGACATCCTGACTATAGTTAGAAGGGTATGTGCATCAGGTACCGCAATCTGGCCGCAGAGGCTCTAGACCAAAGCAAGTATGGCAATGCGCGATGACTGGCCCTAGACTCGGTGGGCGGTCTTTCCAATCCACCAGCTGGAAGCTAACCATGAACAACAATAATAGCCTGCTACGCCATATTCCGTGGCTGGCGCTGGCAGTCATAGGGGCCTGCGCGCTGGGTGTGGTTGCCCTGCGTCGCGGCGAGGCAATCAACGCCTTGTGGATCGTGGTCGCGTCGGTGGCCATCTACCTGGTTGCCTATCGCTACTACAGCCTGTTCATCGCCACCAAGGTGATGCAACTCGACCCGCGCCGTGCCACCCCGGCGGTGCTCAACAACGACGGCCTGGACTACGTCCCGACCAACAAACACATTCTTTTCGGTCACCACTTTGCCGCCATCGCCGGTGCAGGCCCACTCGTGGGTCCGGTGCTCGCCGCGCAAATGGGCTACCTGCCCGGCACGCTGTGGCTGATCGCCGGCGTGGTGCTGGCCGGTGCGGTGCAGGACTTCATGGTCCTGTTCCTGTCCACCCGCCGCAATGGCCGCTCGCTGGGCGACATGGTGCGCGAGGAGATGGGGCGCATTCCGGGCACCATTGCCTTGTTTGGCTGTTTCCTGATCATGATCATCATCCTCGCCGTGCTGGCGCTGATCGTGGTCAAGGCCCTGGCCGAAAGCCCGTGGGGCATGTTCACGGTGATGGCGACCATCCCGATCGCGATGTTCATGGGTATCTACATGCGCTACATCCGCCCGGGCCACATCGGGGAAATCTCGATCATCGGCGTGGTGCTGTTGCTGGGATCGATCTGGCTGGGGGGCCAGATTGCTGCTGATCCGGTATGGGGCCCGGCGTTCACCTTCACCGGCGTACAGATCACCTGGATGCTGGTGGGCTATGGCTTTGTCGCTGCCGTGTTGCCGGTGTGGCTGGTGCTGGCGCCGCGCGACTACCTGTCGACCTTCCTCAAGATCGGCACCATCATCGCCCTGGCCATCGGCATCCTGATCACCATGCCCGAGCTGAAGATGCCGGCACTGACCCAGTTCACCGACGGCACAGGCCCGGTGTGGAAGGGCACCCTGTTCCCGTTCCTGTTCATCACCATTGCCTGTGGTGCGGTGTCCGGCTTCCATGCGCTGATCTCCTCGGGCACCACGCCCAAGCTGCTGGATAACGAAACCAACGCCCGCTACATCGGCTACGGCGGCATGCTGATGGAGTCGTTCGTGGCCATCATGGCCATGGTGGCTGCATCGGTGATCGAGCCAGGCGTGTACTTCGCCATGAACAGCCCGGCCGCAGTGGTCGGCGCCGACGTTGCATCGGTGGCGCAGACGGTCAGCAGCTGGGGCTTCTTGATCACACCGGAGCAACTGGAGGCGGTCGCCCGCGACATCGGCGAGCACACCATCCTGGCCCGTGCCGGTGGTGCGCCGACCCTGGCGGTCGGTATCGCGCAGATCCTGCACCATGTACTGCCGGGTGAGAACACCATGGCCTTCTGGTACCACTTCGCGATCCTGTTCGAGGCGCTGTTCATCCTGACCGCAGTAGATGCCGGTACCCGTGCCGGGCGCTTCATGCTGCAGGACCTGCTGGGCAGCTTCGTGCCGGCCCTGAAGCGTACCGAGTCGTGGGGTGCGAACCTGCTCGCCACTGGCGGTTGCGTGGCGCTGTGGGGCTACCTGCTGTACCAGGGCGTGATCGACCCGCTGGGCGGCATCAACACGCTGTGGCCGCTGTTCGGTATCTCCAACCAGATGCTGGCCGGTATCGCCCTGATGCTCGGTACCGTGGTGCTGATCAAGATGAAGCGCGAGCGCTATATCTGGGTCACCCTGCTGCCGGCGGCCTGGCTGCTGATCTGCACCACTGCCGCAGGCCTGATCAAGCTGTTCGACCCGAACCCGGCGGTCGGCTTCCTGGCCCTGGCCAAGAAGTACAGCACCGCGCTGGACGCCGGCCAGGTACTGGCCCCGGCCAAGGACATCGGGCAGATGCAGCACGTGATCTTCAACGCCTACACCAACGCCGGCCTGACCATCCTGTTCCTGCTGGTGGTGTTCAGCGTGCTGTTCTTTGCCCTCAAGGTCGGCTACGCCGCCCTCGGTCGCAAAGAGCGCAGCGACAAGGAAACCCCGTTCCAGGCCCTGCCTGACGCGTAATCGAGAGGACTGCAGCCATGTTCAACGACCTGGGTCGACTGGGTAAATACCTGGGGCAGGCAGCCCGCCTGATGGTCGGCATGCCCGACTACGACAACTATGTCGAGCATATGCAGAAGACGCACCCGGACAAGCCGGTCATGACGTACGAGGAGTTTTTCCGCGAACGTCAGGAAGCCCGTTACGGTGGCAAGTCCGGGCCCAAGTGCTGTTGAGCCTTACGCGTTAACCTGTCACGGCCTCATCGCCGGCAAGCCGGCTCCCACAGGTACCCACAGGCCTCAAAGCCTGTGCAGTACCTGTGGGAGCTGGCTTGCCGGCGATGAGGCCCCTGTTTTTTCCGCACAGGAGATGTTCTGCGTGCAGACGCCTATTCCCGTAACCGTACTCACAGGCTTCCTCGGTGCTGGCAAGACCACCTTGCTCAAGCACATGCTCAAGGCCGAGCACGGCCTGAAACTGGCCGTGATCGAAAACGAATTCAGCGAAGCCGGCATCGACAGCCAACTGCTGGGCGACGAGCCGGTGCAGGTGATGACCCTGGCCAATGGCTGCGTATGCTGCAGCATCCACGGTGACCTCACCCGCGCCCTGTACCTGTTGCTTGAACGCCTGGACGCCGGTGAAATTGCCTTCGACCGCCTGGTGATCGAATGCACCGGCCTGGCCGACCCGGCGCCCGTTGCGCAAACCTTCTTCATCGACGAGGAGCTGCGTGAGCGCTACATCCTCGACGGTATCATTACCTTGGTCGATGCTGCCCACGCCGACCTGCACCTCACCCAGACCATCGCCCAGGCCCAGGTCGGATTTGCCGATCGCCTGCTGCTGAGCAAGACCGACCTGGTCGAGCCGGCTGCGGTAGAGGCCCTGCGCGAACGCCTGGCCCGCATTAATGGCCGGGCCGCCATCCGTGTCGTCGAACACGGTCGCATCGACCTGGCTGAGCTGCTGGATGTGCGCGGTTTCAACCTCAACCCCGACCTGGGCGCGAACCTGAAACCATCGCTGCGCCCGGTGCTCAAGCCCGCCACACCGGATCGCATCGGCACGATGGTGCTGCGCACGGAAACTGCGCTGGATATCGACCGCCTCAGTGACTTCATGAACGAACTGCTGGAAACCCACGGCAAGCAGCTGCTGCGCTACAAAGGTGTGCTGAACATTGCCGGTGAAGACCGCAAGCTGGTGTTCCAGGGCGTGCTCAAGCTGTACGGCTTTGACTGGGACGCCGAGTGGGCCGACGGTGAAACCCGCGAGAGCGTGATGGTGTTCATCGCCGATGAACTGCCCGAGGCTACGATTCGGGCTGGCTTCGAGGCGTTGGCTGCGGGCTGAGCCGGCGAGGTGTGGCGGCCTGGAACCACTGCGGCCATGAGCTGCGGTGGCGGGTTTCAACCTCGATGCACGGGATCAGGCGTTCAGTCAGCACAGCGGTTTGCCGCACTGCCTTGGCGGTGCGGTACTTGACGCTGTGGATGCACTCGCGGTCGCCGAACTCGCAGCGGTTCAGCGCGGTACCGCCGCAGGGGCCGTTGGCCAGGCCCTTGGGGCAGGTTTCAGGGCAGATGTAGAGGGTGTCATCCAGTCGGCAACGGCCGCAAGTATCGCAACCCACCAGCGGGCGCTTCACACTGCGCTCCAGCGTGTGCAGCACTTGTGCGCCAATACGCGTCGCCCACAGCGGCTGGCGCACCGCCCAGCCAAATGCCTTGCTCAGGCCGTTGCGGCGGCTGAACAGCAGTGAGTGCATGCCATGCATCAGGTGATAGCGGGCTTTCTCATTGAGCGAAGCATCGACCCGTGACTCGCCCTGGCGCCAGCCTGCCTGTGGCGGATGGAAGATCACTGCCGGCAGGCCGGGCATCTGCCAACTGGCCTGCCAGGCGGGCGCCCACTGCTCCAAGGTATGGACCAGGGTTTGCCAGTGCTCGATACGGGCTTCCAGAGCCAGCAACTGCTTGAGCTCGTGAACCCCCGACAGGTGCACACCGGCATAGCCCATCAGCTTCACACCGATGATCTGCAAGGCCAGGCGGTCAACGCTGCGCACCTGGGCGAATGCCTTGGACTGCGCCGTTTCTGCTTCGAGCATGTCGCGCATGGACGGTGTAACGGTAACCCCGGCCACGTGATCGAGCATTGCCGCGCGCCCGTGGGTAAGGCTCATCAGGCACGCCAGCATGGGCTTGGGCGTGGGCTGGCGGCGCATCCAGTGCATGGCTTCCTGATGCTTGGCAGCATCGAAGCCCAGTTGCAGGGTGAGGAAGTCGGCCCCGGCCGCCAACTTTTTCTCGGCCTTGAAGTACTGCGCGCCGCCTTCCTCCTCGTGGTACTTGAACGGGTTCAGCGCCGCGCCCAGCAGCCAGTGCGGGCAAGCCTGGCGGGCGATCTGCAGGGCGGCGACCGACTCCAGGTAGCGCACCGGGCGCTGGCCAGGTTCATGGCCGGGCAGGCGGTCGCCGGTCAGCAGCAACAGCTGGTCGAGGCCGGCGGCGTCCATGCGTTGCAGTTGCTCGAGCAGGTGATGGCGCTCGCGGTCCTTGCCAGAGAAATGCGGCAGGGCAGGCACGGGGTTGTCGAACGAGGCGAGGGCGTCCAGTGGCGACATGTCCAGCGGGCTGCCGACGCGGTCGCCGATGGCTACGGTCATCGGCCAGCCACACAGCTGCCCACGGGCCATGATCCCCTGCATGGCGGCGAAGCGTTCTGCAGAAGCTTTGGGGACGAACTCCATGACACAGACAAAGTTCTGTTCACGCAGCGCGGTTTTCAGCAGGCTCATGTGGCCGGGTACCTGGTGTGGTCAGGGTGGCATTGTGCGGCAGAAGGCGCGCGAGGTCATGTCCGGATGCGCAGGGTGGTGCTCTGAATGAGACACGGGGCAACCCATGCAAAACCATGATCATGAGAATTTCTTGGGTTCATCTCAAATTTTATGAGTTTGTCTCAATACCCCCACCCACCGGAAAATCCCTTCATCAATTTGAGCACGCTGAAGGGACGAGACATGGCACTGGCACACAACCTGGGCTTTCCACACATTGGCGGCGACCGCGAACTGCGGGCCCGCCACTGGCAAGTGCAGAAAGACGCGGGTATCGAACTGCTGCCAGTCGGCGACTGTGCCCAGCATGGGTACGCGCTGAGCACCGATGACCAGCCGTTTGCCCTCAACTGGGAACCCCTGTTCGAAGAAGTGCAGCATGCCAGCGCGCTGGGCCATGCAGTCAAGCCAGTCGTGATCGGCCCATTGACCTACCTGTGGCAAGGCCAGGCCTGTAGCGCCGACTTCGACAAGCTGGAACTGCTCGACCGCCTGCTGCCCCTGTATGACCACGTCCTCAACCGCTTGGCGGCGCTGGGCGTTGAATGGGTGCAGATCGACGAACCGATCCTCGCCCAGGAGCTGCCGCAGGACTGGAAAAACGCCTACGAGCGCGTCTACAACATCCTTCAGCGTGCACCGCTGAAGAAGCTGATTGCCACCTACGCCGGTGGCCTCGATGGCAACCTCGGCCTGGCCGCCAACCTGCCGGTCGATGGCCTGCATATCGACCTGGTGCAGGCGCCTGAGCAGTATCAGGCCATTCTCGACCGCCTGCCGGCCTACAAGGTGCTGTCGCTGGGCGTGGTCGATGGCGGCGATGCCGCGCCGTGCGACCTGGGACGCACGCTTGACCTGCTGCACGATGCCCATGAGCGTCTGGGTGAACGGCTGTGGCTGGCGCCGGCCCGCTCGCTGGCGCAAAGCCCGGTGGAAGTGGCTGTGCAGAAGTGCCAGGAAGTGGCTGCGCTGGCCGCTGCGCTGGAGCAGGCCCGAATCGCTGCCTGATCATTTGCGCTTAAACAAACCTTGAAACATTTGCGCTGCCTGGGAGCGGGCTTGCCCGCGAAGAGGCCGGCACAGGCAATCCAAACCTCCTAGAATGCCGACTCCGATCAAATCCACAGGGAAGTGATGCGATGCGCATTCTGGTAGTCGGCGCCAGCAAAGGGCTGGGCAAGGCATTCATGGAGGGGCTGGGCAAACCCGGCGATACATTGATCGGTGTGTCGCGCCAGGAGCCTGCGGCCGTAAACACCGGCCAGGACATCCAGGCCCAGTGGATCGAAGCCGATCTCGGTCAACCGGCCGCCGCAGTAGAGGCCATTGTCGCAGCAGTGGCAGAGGGTGGCGTGGATACGCTGATCTACAACCTCGGCCTGTGGGAGGCCGAGGCCTTCGAGGCGCACTACAGCTTCCTCGAAGACCGCGATGTGGAATTGCAGCGCATGGTCGACTGCAACATCACCGCGACCATCCTGCTGATCAAGCGTCTGCTGCCGCTGCTGCTCGCAAGCGAAAAACCACGCATCATTCTTACTGGTTCCACCTCGGGCCTGCCGCAGAGTGGTCGCCCGGAAGTGACCTTTGCTGCGTCCAAGTTCGCCCTGCGCGGCATTGCCGAGGCGTTGCGAGAGGGCTATCGCGGGCAGGGGCTTGGGGTGACATGCCTGAACCTTGGGTACCTGAATACCGAGGACAGCCTGGATGTGCCGTTGGCTGAAGCCGTGGCGCGTGGGGAAGGCGGGCTGATACCGCTGCACGATGTGGTGCTGATGGTGAGAACGCTACTGGAGCTGTCGGCGGCGAGCTATGTGCGGGAGCTGACCTTGCCGGCTATTGCCGATGAGCGGTTCTAAAGCGTTGTAAGCAGGCCCGGCCTCTTCGCGGGCTTGCCCGCTCCCACAGGTGATCGCACAAGTTTCGGGGTTTGTGCAGTACTTGTGGGAGCGGGCAAGCCCGCGAAGAGGCCGGGCCTGCTCATATCAACCCAGGATCAACGCTCGATCGCCAGCGCCACCCCTTGCCCGCCACCAATGCACAAGGTGGCCAAGCCCTTCTTCACATCCCGCTTGATCATCTCGTGCAGCAAGGTCACCAGCACCCGGCACCCGGAAGCCCCAATCGGGTGCCCCAGGGCAATCGCCCCGCCATTCACGTTGACCCGTGCCGCATCCCACTCCAGCGCCTTGCCCACCGCCAGGGCCTGGGCGGCAAAGGCTTCGTTGGCTTCGATCAGGTCCAGGTCAGCCAACTGCCAGCCGGCCTTGTCCAGGCATCGCTGGGTCGCCGAAACCGGGCCAATACCCATGATCGCCGGGTCTACCCCGGCACTGGCATAGGCCGCAATCTTCGCCAGCACTGGCAGGCCCAAAGCCTTGGCCTTGTCGGCGCTCATCAGTAGCACGGCGGCTGCACCGTCATTCAGGCTGGAGGCATTGCCAGCGGTGACGCTACCGTCCTTCTTGAAGGCCGGGCGCAGCTTGCCCAGTGATTCGGCGGTGGTGTCCGGGCGCGGCTGCTCGTCACGGGCGAACACTTTCGGCTCGCCCTTTTTCTGCGGCAGCACGATCGGGGTGATTTCCGCGTCGAAGCGGCCGGCCTCGATCGCTGCGACAGCTTTGCGTTGCGATTCGGCGGCAAAAGCGTCCTGCTGTTCACGGCTGAGGCTGTACTTGTCCACAAGGTTCTCGGCGGTGATGCCCATGTGGTAGTCGTTGAAGGCATCCCACAGGCCGTCGCTGATCATGCTGTCGATCAGATGGCCATGGCCCATGCGCTGGCCGGTACGGGCCGAGGGCATCACGTACGGTGCAAGGCTCATGTTCTCCTGGCCACCGGCAATCACCACCTCGGCGTCGCCACAGCGAATGGCCTGGGCGGCCAGGTGCAAAGCCTTCAGGCCCGAGCCGCAGACTTTGTTCAGGGTCAGCGCCGGTACGCTGAAGGGCAGGCCGGCCTTGATCGCGGCCTGGCGGGCCGGGTTCTGCCCGGCGCCGGCGGTGAGCACCTGGCCGAGGATGACTTCGTCAACCTGCGCCGGGTCCAGCCCGGTCTGCTCCAGCAGGCGCTTGATCACGGCGGCGCCGAGGTCGACCGCAGGCACAGTGGCCAGGGCGCCCTGGAAGCTGCCGATGGCGGTACGGGTTGCGGCGACGATGACCACGTCGTTCATGTTGTTGTTCTCCGTGCGATGGGCGTAGTGCCCAAGCATCGGTGGCTTTGGCTCATTTGTTAAGTTTGTTTTTCTTTCAGATTGATGTGAAAAGCCAATCAATGAGCGCCGGGTGCTCTATCCGACTAAGCTGATTCTCGTGCTGTTTTCATTCAACCGAATGGAGCTCATTCCCATGCGCATCCTGATAGCCCTGTTTATCCTGATCGGCAGCAGCACAGCATTCGCCGCCACCCAATGCACCACCGCCGACAAAAGCACCTGGCAAGACCAGGAAAAATTCCAGGCGCAGCTCAAGGAACAGGGCTACAAGATCAACAAGTTCAAGGTCACCAAGGGCAACTGTTACGAGATCTACGGTTTCGACAAGGATGGCCGCAAGGTCGAGATCTACCATGACCCGGTGACTGGCAAGGCGGTCAAGTCCGAGTACCACGATTGAACAACGACGGCACGGTACAGTTGTGGGACCCGCTCCTGCGGCTGTGCCATCTGTCCATTGCCGGTGTGTTCTTCGCTGATTACTTTTTCAATGAAGAAGGTGACGACTGGCACCAGTGGCTGGGGTATTACGCACTGGCCTGTGTAGTGGTGCGCCTGGTCTGGGGCTTTGTCGGGCCACGCAGTGCGCGCTGGGCCGACTTCTGGCCTACCCCGGCGCGGCTGGCGGCACATGCCCGTGCGCTGGTGCGCGGCGAGCCGTATCACCGCCTCGGTCATTCGCCGATAGGCGCCCTGGTAATGCTGTTGATGCTGACCGGCATCGCAGGCATGGTCCTGACCGGGTGGGCATCGCAAGAGGTGGATGCCTTGTGGGGCGAGGACTGGCCGACCGATGTACACAGTTGGTTGGCCGATGCGGTGCTGGTGTTGGTGTGTGTGCATGTGTTGGCGGCCATCGTCGAGAGCGTGCGCCTGCGCGAGAACCTGCCGTGGTCGATGATTACCGGGCGTCGTCGGCGCCGCGATTAGGTAAACCTGCACCGGCCTCTTCGCGGGCTTGCCCGCTCCCACAGTGACCGCACAAGTCCCGGGGCGGGTGAAGTACCTGTGGGAGCGGGCGTGCCCGCGAAGAGGACGGTTCAGGCAAACCCGGTTTTGCATCCCCATGATCACCCCGTAATATGTGTCGGATAACCTGCGGGGGTAGTCTCACCCTCTGATCAATCGGAATCGCCCCAAGCGGCGCTTCCCCGGCATAAACCTGACGAGGTACAGACATTGGCCATCATTCATCCTAAGGTTCGCGGTTTCATCTGCACCACGACTCACCCGAAGGGCTGCGAGCTCAACGTCCGTGACCAGATCGAAGCCACCCGCAAGCTGGGCGTGCGCGAGGATGGCCCGAAGAAGGTCCTGGTCATCGGCGCTTCCAGCGGCTACGGCCTGGCGGCCCGCATCACCGCGGCGTTCGGCTTCAAGGCCGACACCCTGGGCGTGTTCTTCGAAAAACCAGGCACCGAGACCAAGGCCGGCACTGCTGGCTGGTACAACGCTGCGGCGTTCGACAAGTTTGCCAAGGCCGAGGGCCTGTACAGCAAGTCGATCAACGGTGACGCCTTCTCTGATGAAGCCCGTGCCAAGGTCATCGAGCTGATCAAGAACGAAATGGGTGGCAAGGTCGACCTGGTGATCTACTCGCTGGCATCGCCTGTGCGCAAGCTGCCGCAGACCGGCGAAGTGATTCGTTCGGCACTCAAGCCCATCGGCCAGCCGTACAAGTCGACCGCCATCGACACCAACAAGGACACCATCATCGAGGCCAGCATCGAGCCGGCTACCGAGCAGGAAATCGCCGACACCGTTACCGTCATGGGTGGCCAGGACTGGCAGCTGTGGATCGACGCCCTGGCTGGCGCCAACGTGCTGGCCGAAGGCGCCCGTACCGTGGCCTTCAGCTACATCGGCAGTGACATCACCTGGCCAATCTACTGGCACGGTGCACTGGGCCAGGCCAAGCAGGACCTGGACGAAACTGCCCTGCGCCTGAACCAGAAACTGGCTGGTGAAGTGAAAGGCGGCGCCAACGTGGCGGTGCTGAAGTCGGTGGTCACCCAGGCCAGCTCGGCCATTCCGGTGATGCCGCTGTACCTGTCGATGGTCTTCAAGATCATGCAGGAGAAGGGCGTTCACGAAGGCACCCAGGACCAGCTGGACCGTATGTACCGCGACCGCATGTACCGCGCTGACGGTGCGCCGGCCGAAGTCGACGAGAAGGGCCGCCTGCGCCTGGACGACTGGGAACTGCGCGACGACGTACAGGACGCATGCAAGGCCCTGTGGCCAACCGTGACCACCGAGAACCTGTTCGACCTGACCGACTATGCCGGTTACAAGAAGCAGTTCCTCAACCTGTTCGGCTTCGAGCGCGCTGACGTCAACTACGACGAAGACGTGGCTACCGATGTGAAGTTCGACTGCGTCGAGCTGTAATCGGGTAAGCCTGTACCGGCCTCTTCGCGGGCTTGCCCGCTCCCACAAGGATTTTCACAGGGCCTGAAGGCAGTGAAATACCTGTGGGAGCGGGCAAGCCCGCGAAGAGGCCGGTACAGGCCACAAATTCTTTGCTAGCTTTGGCGCACAACAACAGGGAATGTGCCATGAGCAGCCTCACCCAGCCCGCCACTGCCTTTCGCCACCCCGCAGCCGACGGTTACAGCCTCGGCGGCTTCATCTGGCGCCACGCCCAACCTGACTCCCAGCGCCCGCTGGTGATCATCAACGCTGCCACCTCGGTACGCTGCCGCTACTACTCGCGTTTTGCCGACTACCTGTTCGCCCACGGCTTTGATGTGCTGACCTACGACTACCGTGGCATCGGCGAATCCCGCCCGGCTTCGCTGCGTGGTTTTCAGGCCACCTGGAGCGATTGGGGCCGGCTGGATTTCGAAGCCATGCTGGCGCATGCGGTCGAACATTTCCCCGGCCAGCCGGTGGACGTTGTAGGGCACAGTTTCGGCGGCTGTGCAGTGGGGCTGGCGCCCTCCGCAGGCCAGGTACGTCGGGTTGTGATGGTGGGCGCGCAGTTCGCCTACTGGCGCGACTACGCGGCCGGCCAGCGTTGGCAGCTGTTCGGCAAATGGCATGTGGTAATGCCGCTGCTGACCCGGGTTTTCGGCTACTTCCCCGGCAAGCGACTGGGTTGGCTGGAGGACACCCCAGCGGGCGTGGTGCATGACTGGATCACCCGAACCCCGCGTTATGAACACCGGCCCAGCGGGCGGGCGTTGACGGCATTACCGTTCGCCCAGGTGCGGGCGGCGACGCTGGCGATCAGCCTGACTGACGACCCGTTTGGCACGGTGGCAGCAACCGAGCGGTTGTTGAGTTATCTACAGGGTGCCCGGCACCTGCGTATCGCACCTGTGGATATCTCGGTGGAGGAGATTGGCCATTTCGCGTTTTTTCATGACCGCTTTCGCGAAACCCTGTGGCCGGTTGCCATGCAGTGGTTGCAGCGGGGCGGCCTGCAGGGCGGGGAGCCGGGTACTGTCTTGCATTGATGTCGGCATTGATATCCTGGGGCCGCGCTGCAGCCCATCGCGACGCAAGGCCGCTCCTACAAGGGAACGCGATCACCTGTAGGAGCGGCCTTGTGTCGCGATGGGCTGCAAAGCAGCCCCGACAGTCTCAAGCCTTGCGCGCCAGAGGCTGCCCGGCAAACTTCACCCCAGCCAGCCCATGCTTGATCAGCGCACGGATATTGCCATGGTCACTGCCCTCAGGCGTGGCCACCACATCACGGTAATGCTCGCCAAAGGCCAGCAGCGCTTCCTGATCGCTCAGCCCTTCCAGCAGTGCCAGGCCCAGGGTCTTGCACGAACCTTCGTTCTGCCCTGCAGCATTCTCCACGCCACCATTGTTGAACGCCTGAGGCTGGTAGCTGTAATTGTCGGCAATGAACGCCAGGGTGTCGGCAAATACATGTTGGCCGCCGGCCAGGCTGGCGCGCAGGGTATTCAGATCAGTCACGAGGTTTTCCTTTTTCGAACGCCGCTTGTTGATCGGCGCTGGCTTCTTTCTGGTATTGGGCTTTCCACTCGGCGTAGGGCATGCCGTACACCGCTTCGCGGGCGTCATCCAGGCTCAGGTCGAGCTGGCGCTCGTCGGCCGCGGCCTTGTACCACTTGGACAGGCAGTTGCGGCAGAAACCGGACAGGTTCATCAGGTCGATGTTCTGTACGTCGGTGCGTTTTTGCAGGTGTTCGACCAGGCGCCGGAACGCGGCGGCCTCGAGTTCGAGCTGTTGCTGTGGGGTCATGGGCGTCTCTCAGGTCATGCGGTTCTTCAGGTGGCGGCCACCGTTGATGACCACCTGGCTGCCAGTGCTGTACTGGCTGGCAAGCAGGTACTTGACGGTCTCGATCAGTGGGCCGGCGCCGGGTTCGAATTCCAGCAAGGCCTTTTTCAGGGTTTGCTGGCGGTAGGCTTCATCGCCCCCTTCCTTGAGGATCAGCAGCCCGGGCAGGATACCGTTCACATGCACCTTGGGCGCATATTTTTCGGCAAACGACAGCACCATGTTCTGCAACGCGGCCTTGGTGGCGGCGTAGCCGATGTGGCTTTTGCTGCCGCGCGATGAGGTTTCGTCGCAGATGTGGATGATGTCGGCTTTATCCACCTTGGCCAGCAGGTCGCCCAGGGCCAGGTTGAGGTGGTAGGGCGCTTCGACGTGCAGGCGGAACATGGTCTCGAGGTTGTCGAGGCCGTCGTCCAGCCACAGCGAGGCATTGTGGATGATGGCGCGCAGGCCGTCGTAATGGTTGTGCAGGTGGTCGATCAGGGCCTGGCGGTCGGCCGCCTGGCACAGGTCGGCCTGGAACTGCACGATGTTCGGGTGGGCCGTGTGTGGTTGGACGCTGCGGCTGGCACTGACCACCGTATGGCCGGCCTGTGCCAGTTCAAGGGCCAGGGCCAGCCCGACGCGCTGGCTGGCTCCGGTAACGAGAATGGGGCTGTTCATGTTCGGGGCGGTCAACTGTCTGTCCTTTGATTGCCGCCCAGCATACCCGAACTGTTTCCCTGTTGTATGGCCTGGCCTCAGCGGCTGCGCAAGGCGCCAGCGGTGGCCGGTGAGGCATGCAGCCAACTGGCCAGCAGCCGCGTGGACAGCGGGATGAACAGGTACACCATCACTGGCGTCAGGGCCAGGGTGCTGAGCAGTACCCGTGGCACCATGTCCAGTGGCGCCAGCCAGTGGCTGAACAGCAGGTTGAACGCCAGCGAAACCGGAAAAAAGGCCAGCCAGATAGCCACAGCCTGCTTCCAGCGTGGTGGTTTTTGCACCGTATTGGTGCCAAACCAGTCGTCGATACCGCTGACGCGCGCCTCTTTGGGGCGTTCGAACAGGCCATTGCCACGTTGCAACCAGGCGCGGCGCGAGGCGGAATGCTCCCAGGCATGCAGGGTGGGTTCGTCGCTGAAGCGGAAGATGATCTGGAATTCGTCGCCATCGCTGGGCGGGGCGAGGATGCCCGAGCCGAGGTAGCCGGGGAAGTCGGTGGCCAGCTGTTCGCCTTCATGCAGCCAGGCCAGCAGGTCCTGGTAGCGGCCATGGGCGGCGCGGCGCGACACCATCAGGGTGACGGGTGGGGTAGACATCGTGTATCTCCTGGCAACGGGGCTGGCGGGTAGCTGGCCCCTTTGGCTGCGTGGCCCGGGGTGGTGGGCAACGCAGGCGTGCATGCAAGAATCGGGCGCGCATTATCGCGCATGTGCAATGTTCGGCAAAAATCAGGCGGCAAACGGTTGCCTCCTGCGATCGGTGTCGTCGTAGTAGAATACGCGTTCAACTTGCGCACCCAGGGTAAACCGTGCAGATGAACGAACAGGGACGTAATCGGCTGATCGAGCAAGCACTTGATCAGCTGGAGCTGTTTCCGATCCGTGAGGTCTCCCGCCTGACGGGTGTCAATGCCGTGACCCTGCGCGCCTGGGAGCGCCGCTACGGGCTGATCCGGCCAACCCGCACCGACAGTGGCCACCGCCTGTATTCCCAGGCTGATATCGACGACATCCGGCGCATCCTCGGCTGGCTGGAGCGTGGTGTGGCAGTCAGTAAAGTCGGCAGCATCCTCGCTCGCGGCCATGCCCTGGCCGGGCAGGCGGGTGACACAACCGGCGCTTGGCTGCGCTGGCAGCAGCAGATTCGCCAGGCGCTGCAACGCTTCGATGTGGCCGGCCTGGACAGGCTGTACGACGAAGTATTTGCGGCCAATACCCTGGACCAGGTGTTCGCCGAGGTGTTCATGCCTGTGTGGCACGATCTGGCGGCCGGGCAGGGCGAGTACGGGCAGACCAGCGAGTGGCTGTTCCTCGACCAGTTCCTGCGCGGCCGGGTGTTTGCCCGCATGCAACTGGCCCATACGCCCCGTAGCCGCACCGTGCTGTTGGCAGCGCTGCCGGGATTGCGTCATGAACTGGAGTTACTGGTGGCCAGCCTGACCCTGGGTAGCGATGACGTTGGCGTGACCACCCTGGCGGCCGGGCAGCCGCTGCAGGAGCTGGCACTGGCCTGTGAGCGCCTGAGGCCGGACGCCTTGGTGCTGTTATCGCACCAGCCGCCAACGGCTGAGGTCTGCCGGCGCCTGGTGCGTCTGGTGGCAGGGTTGCATTGCCCGCTGTTGCTGGCCGGTGAGGCGTCGGAAGTGGCACAGGAAAGCCTGGCAGGCAGCCCGATTGCCTGCCTGGGGGCGCAGGGCAGTGTGATGCGTCAGCGGTTGCGGCAGTTTCTGGCCGGTCAGCTCGACACCTGAGTGTGCAGGTCGGGGTGGGCCTGGCGATGGGCCTGGAGGATATAGTCGCGCAGACGCTCGATTTCTTCGGCCGGGCTTTGGCTGAGGTCGTAGGCGGCCAGGTCCGGGCCGATGCGCCGGCCCAATACGCCATGCAGTTCGATCGGGCTGATGCCGTCCGGGGCGAAGCGCAACTCGAAGCGCGAAGGCGCCGCTGGCAAATCGCGTATCTCCAGCAGTACACCTTTAAAGGAAATGTCGCGAACCCACAGGCCGCTTTGCTGATCATGGCTATCGAGCAGCGGGCTGGGCGTTTCCATCGACAGGCGCCAGGCGCGCAGCATGGGGCCATCTTCGTAGATTTCCGGTGAGCCCAGTTGCAGGTGCAGGGCGTGGAACTCGTCTTCCACCAGTTGCAGCGGGAAGCTGATCTGCTGGTTGTTGAACTGGGCCTGCAAGGTCACCTGTTCGTTGGCCACCAGGCGGGTCAGCATGCTTTGGATGCGACGGTCGCCATTGACCAGCAGGCTCGACATGGAGTCGGCCAGGTTCAGCTGCGGCGAATGCTGCATGCTCTGGATGAAATCCAGTTCGTCCTGGGTCAGGAGCGCGTCTGCTTGCATGATCGAACTCGGTGGTGGCGATTTCTTCAACGGAATTGACCATGCGTGGCGTACTTGGTTCAGGCGCGTTCGTCGGGTTTCAGACCGGCGCGCAGTTCGGCCAGTTCCCGCTCCAGTGCGACCATGCGGCTGACGTCCTTCTGAATGCCGATGAAGTAGGTGCGCTGTTCAGCGTCGAGCCTGACTGGGGTAATCGATAGCTCGTTCCAGAACGCGCTGCCATCCTTGCGGTAGTTGCGCAGCACTTCGCGACAGGGGCGGCCTTCGGTCAGCGCCTTGCGGATGCGGGCACGGCCAAGCTGGTCACGGTCTTCGGCCTGCAGGAAGCGGCAGTCCTGGTAGAGGATTTCGTCACGGCTGTAGCCGGTCAGGCGTTCGAAGGCGGCGTTCACGTAGATCAGGATGGTGTCGTCGCCTTCCTGTTCGGTGACGACGATCCCGTCATTGGACGCATCGACCATCGATTGCAGCAATTGCGCGTTGATCATGTTCGGGCCATTGGGCAAAGAGGGGCTGAAGACGGCGACTTTGGTAGAGGCGGCCTTTTGCCAGCGCTGGATGCTAGTATCCTACGTTTTCACTCAGTTTCGGAATCCTCTACCTGATGAAAGTCGCCATTATTTCCGGATCGGTCTATGGCACCGCCGAAGAAGTCGCCCGCCACGCCGAATCGCTGCTCAAGGCGGCGGGCCTGCAGGCCTGGCATGCTGCACGTGCCACCCTGCAGGACCTTGAAGGTTTTGCCCCTGACGCCTTGCTGGCCGTGACCTCGACCACTGGCATGGGCGAATTGCCGGACAACCTGATGCCGCTGTTCTGCGCCATTCGCGACACCCTGCCAGCCGCCTGGCGTGGCCTGCCGGGTGCGGTGATTGCGCTGGGTGATTCCAGTTATGGCGACACCTATTGCGGGGGTGGCGAGCAGATGCGCGAGTTGTTTGCCGAGTTGGGTGTGCGCGAAGTGCAGCCGATGCTGCGCCTGGATGCGAGCGAGACGGTGACCCCGGAGGCCGATGCAGAGCCTTGGTTGGCTGAGTTGGCGCAAGCGTTGAAAGCCTGATCCATGTCCCCAGCCTGACCCGGCCTCTTCGCGGGCACGCCCGCTCCCACAGGAAAATCACCAAACCTGAGGGCAGTGGATGTCCCTGTGGGAGCGGGCGTGCCCGCGAAGAGGCCAGCAAGGCCAGTTCATTCCTTGCTGTCAGAAACCGGCCACTCGCGCAACAACGCCAACCACGCCTGCGCCGCCCGCGACAGGTAGGCCCCGCGCCGCCAGATGAATGCAATATCCCAGCGCAGGTCTTGCGGCGAGCGCAGCGGTAAACGCACCACCCCAGGGCGCTCCAGCGCTTTTGCCACCACCCGCGGCAGCAGCACCACCCCTTGGCCGGCCGCCACCAGCGCCGCCAAGAAATCCGCCTGGCCACTGCGCCCGCCTTCCTTCGGGGTAAACCCTTGCAGCTGGCACGCCTTCAGCAGCCGGTCATTGAGCACGAAGCTGCGCTGATACAGCAGGAACGGCGTATCGGCCAGTTGCCCCAGGTTCACCCCGTCCAGATCCGCCAAGGCATGGCCAGCCGGCAGCAGGGCGTCCAGCGGTTCGTTGCAGAATGGCTGGTAGTCGAACCCATCGTCGCTGGGCGTCAGGCTGCCACCCAGTTCCAGTTCGCCACTTCTGACCGCTTGCTCGACGCTACGGCTGCCGCCTTCGAGCAACTGGATCGCAATGTTCGGGTGACGCCGTCGATACTCGGCGAACAACCCGGCGAACAGGGCGTCACTGCCCAGCATCGGCAGGCCCAGGCGCAGTTCACCGCGCTCCATCTGGCTGAGGTCATCCAGTTCGTTCAGCAGCGCCTGGCGCTGGCGCAGCAGGGCTTCACCGCGCTCCAGCACGATGCGCCCGGCAGCCGTCAGGTGCAGCTGCGAGGCTTGGCGCTCCAGCAGCGGCTGGCCCACATCTTGCTCCAGCTGGGCCACCTGTTTGCTGACGGCTGACTGGCTGATGTGCAGCGTCTGCGCCGCCTGGGTAAAACCACCGCGGTAAACCACTTCGATAAAGCTGCGCAGCTGTTTGAATTCCATAGCCTGAATTCCATTCTGGAATAGTGATCAGTCTAACAATTCGCTTCTGGCCTAGGCAGCCGAATCTTAAAATGAGGGCCTGTCGAGGAACCCCCCCATGAAACCCGCGTTACTGAAAAAAGCCCTGCGGCTGCTCGTCGAACTGGCGATTCTTTGTGCCTTGTTCCTGCTTGGCGGCAAACTTGCCACGTGGCTTGGCTGGCCAATCCCCGGTGGGGTGATGGGCCTGGCGCTGTTGCTGATACTGTTTGCCTCGGGTGCGCTCAAACCGGCCATGCTGCAACTGGGCGCCGGCTGGCTGATGGCCGAAATGCTGCTGTTCTTCATTCCGGCACTGATGAGCTTGCTCGACTACGGCGCGCTGATTCGCGATGAGGGCTGGCGCATCTTGCTGGTGATTGCCGTGAGCACGCTGATGGTCATGGTCGTAACCGCACTCACCGTGGAACTGGTGTGCCGCTGGGGGTTGCGCCATGAGCCTTGAGCCCATGCCGTTGTTCTGGCTGGCCCTGACCTTGCTGGCTTACCTTGGCAGCCGCTGGCTGTACCGGCGCAGCGGGCGTTACCTGCTGTCACCGCTGATTCTGGTACCGGTGCTGTTGCTGGCGGTGGCGGTGCCGCTGCACACCGCCTATGCCGAATATGCGCGCAACACCCACTGGTTGATGAGCGTGCTCGGCCCGGTAACCGTGGCCTTTGCGGTGCCGATCTGGCAGCAGCGGGCGATGCTGGCGCGCCACTGGCCGGCACTGATGGTGGGCATGGTGGCCGGCAGCAGTGCTTCAATCGCCAGCTCATGGGGGCTGGCGCACCTGCTGGCGCTGGACAGCGCGACAAGTTTGTCGCTGGTGCCGCGTTCGATCACTACGCCGTTTGCCATGCCATTGGCCCATGACCTGGGCGGGATACCGGAACTGACGGCGGTGTTCGTGATGTTCACCGGCGTGCTCGGCGCCATGTTCGGTGGTGTGCTGCTGCGTTGGTTGCCGCTGCGCACCCCGTTGGCACGGGGCGCGCTGTTTGGCGTTGGTGCGCATGGCGCAGGGGTGAGCCGGGCACAAGAGGTCGGCCGTGAAGAAGGTTCGGTGGCCGGCCTGGTCATGGTCCTGACCGGGTTGTTGAACCTGTTCGCGGCACCGCTGCTGGCCATGCTGCTCTGACCGTTCTTGCCACTGACTCGCACAGTCATCAAGCTGGCTGGCAACGCAAGTTCCAGCCTTCGGGCTGCTGGCTAGAATTTGCCTCGACATAGAGAGCACATGTATGTGCCGAGGTGACATGCAATGACCGCAGCCTTGCCCTATTCCGTCCCTTTTACTTCACCGGGTTACTTCTGATGCCTATGGCCGAAATTCCATTGTGCGTCTGGCGTACCCGGGGCCAAAGTTTCGACTTCCGGGGCCAGAGCATCCGCTACTGGACCGCAGGGCAAGGAGAGCCCCTGCTTCTGTTACACGGCTTCCCCACGGCCAGTTGGGACTGGCACTACCTGTGGGGGCCCTTGAGCCAACGCTTCCGGGTGATCGCGTGCGACATGCTCGGCTTTGGTGACTCGGCCAAACCCGTCGATCACGCCTACAGCATCATGGAGCAAGCTGACTTGCAGCAGGCCCTGCTTGGCCATTTGCAGGTCGACCAGCCGGTGCACCTGCTGGCCCACGATTACGGCGGCAGCGTGGCGCAAGAACTGTTGGCGCGGCACCATGAACAGTCCGCCGACATTGCCAGTTGCGTGTTCCTCAACAGTGGGTTGTTCCCGGAAAGCTGCCGCATGCTGCTGATCCAGAAGCTGCTGCTCAGCCGGTTCGGCTGGCTGGTGGGGCGCTCGTTCGGGCGTGACGACCTGGTGCGCAACGTGACCCAGGTGTACGGCCCTTGCACCCACCCCAGTGAAAGTGCCCTGGATGATTTCTGGAGCCTGATCGCCACCAACCGGGGCACGCGTATCCTGCACAAACTGGTGGGCTACATGCCCGAGCGCAGGTTGCACCGCGAGCGCTGGGTCGGGGCGATGCAGCGCAAGGGCGTGCCGCTGCGCTTCATCAATGGTGTGGTCGACCCGCTTTCCGGTGCGCACATGCTGGAGCGTTACCGGCAACTGGTGCCCGAGCCGGACACCGTGCAGTTGCAGGGTATTGGCCACTACCCGCACACCGAGGCGCCGGTACAGGTGCTGCGCCACTACCTGGCCTTTCGTGAACAACCGCTGAACTATTACCCGCAGAAGGTCGCGTGGTCCTGACCGGGCCTCATCGCCCTGCGTTATTGCCAGGCATTCAGCCTGCGTGAGCTTGATTGTCCGCCTGCCGCTGGCGGCGGACACTCGGCTGACCTGAACCTGCCTGGAGCCATGAGCATGAGCGAGCCTGTCCGTCTGCAAGATCGCGTGGTGATCGTTACCGGAGCCGGCGGTGGCCTGGGCCGTGCCCATGCGCTGCTGTTTGCCGCGCGTGGGGCCAAAGTCGTGGTCAACGATCTCGGCGGGTCTACCCACGGTGAAGGTGCCAGTGCTTCGGCTGCCGACCGGGTGGTGGCAGAGATCCGTGCAGCCGGTGGCATTGCCATCGCCAACCATGACTCGGTAAGCCAGGGCGCGCGTATTGTCGAGCAGGCGCTGGACACTTTTGGCCGTGTGGATGTGCTGGTGAACAATGCCGGCATCCTGCGTGACAAGACCTTCCACAAGATGGACGACAGCGACTGGGAGCAGGTGTACCAGGTGCATGTCGAAGGGGCCTTCAAAGTCACCCGCGCCGCCTGGCCCCACCTGCGCGAGCAGAATTGGGGGAGGGTGATCTTTACCGCTTCGACCTCGGGCATCTACGGCAACTTCGGCCAGGCCAACTACGGCATGGCCAAGCTGGGCCTGTACGGCTTGACCCGCACCCTGGCGATCGAAGGGCGCAAGCACGGCATCCTGGTCAACGCCATTGCCCCCACGGGAGGCACACGCATGACCGAAGGGCTGATCCCTCCCCAAGTCTTCGAGCGGCTCAAGCCCGAGTTGGTCAGCCCGCTGGTGGTGTATCTGGGCAGTGAGCAGTGCCAGGGCACGGGTGAGCTGTTCGAGGTGGGTGGCGGCTGGGTGGGCAAGGTGCGCTGGGAGCGTAGCCTGGGGGTGGGCTTTGATCCGCGTGAAGGGTTTACCCCCGAGCAGGTGGCGCAGAACTTGGCGCGGATTGGTGATTTTGAGGGGGCGGTGCACCCGCAGGACAGTTTGCAGGCGTTGCAGCAGATGATGGCCAACTTGCAGAAGTACCCGCTGGGTTGAATCCTGTACTGCCTGTGCTGGCCTCTTCGCGGGCTTGCCCGCTCCCACAGGGATATCACTGCCCTCAGGCCTGGTGATATCCCTGTGGGAGCGGGCAAGCCCGCGAAGAGGCCAGCGCAGGCAGAAGATCATTCAGGGCAAAAAAAAGGCCGCTGCAAGCCGCAGCGGCCAATCGAGACGTCAGATCAAGGAGCTTCAAAATCTACGTCGGTGAACCTCGCAGGCCTGAAGAGCGGGGGGAAGAGCCCTTCATGCCGTGCCAGTGAGGTAAGAATAAGCGCTTGATCCCGGAGGAAAAATAGCCGCTTATGACATTCACCTTTACGTATCGGGCAATAGTGCCGCAGGCGCTCAGGCCGCCGGCGAATAGCCCATGCGCCAGCTGGTTTCCCGCGCTGCCGCCAGCAGCCGTTGCGCCGCCGGGCCATGTTCGTCGGCGTGAAAAATCGACGTCGGCCCGACCACGGTCATCACCGCAGCGATCTGCCCCATGGCATTGAACACGGGCGCCGAAAGCGCATCCACGCCCGGCATCAGCAGCCCGTGCACATGGTGCAGGCCACGTTCGCGAATGCCCGCCAGTACCGCCCGGTAATCGTCGGCACCTTGCTGCAAGGTGGCCAGCTCCCGGTCACGCAATTCCACGGTCTCGCGCTCGGGAAGGTAGGCGGCAAACACCAGGCCTGTGGAGGAGGTGAGCAGCGGCAGCACCGAGCCCATCTGCGTAACCACGGTCACTGCACGCACCGCCGGCTCAATGCTGACCACGGTCGCACCCTGGTTGCCCCACACCGCAATGAAGCAGCTCTCGTTGAGCTCGTCGCGCAGTTGCGACAACGGCAGCGCGGCAATCTTCAATACATCGATGCTGCCCAGCGCCGCCAGCCCCACCCGCAATGCTTCGCGGCCAAGGCCGTAATGGTTGGTGGCCGCATCCTGTTCGGCAAAGCCGCTGGCAATCAGCGCCTGCAAGTAACGGTGCACCTTGCTCGCTGGCATTTGCACATGCTCGGCCAGGCGTGACAGCGAGGTGGAAGGGGAGAGTTCGGCAAGGGCCTTGAGGATGTCGGTGCCGACCTCCGCCGAGCGAACTTTCTGCTTGCCGTTGTCGGCGGGGGAGCTGGCTTTGGCCATGGACATCTTCTTCCGGATTCTTCGAGTCGCGCCTTTATAGCTTGACGCCAGGCGCGTAGCAAATTACGTTATTCGTAATCCGATTACGATAAAAACAATGCAGACGCGCTGTCACCCCACACCGGGCCAGCAGCCAGCTGCCAGCAACGGCTCGGCCAGAGCCCGGAGGCATCGATGAATCGCGACACCTCACCCGACCTTTCCTACCTCAGCGGCTTTGGCAACGAATTTGCCAGCGAAGCACTGCCAGGGGCCCTGCCGGTCGGGCAGAACTCGCCACAGAAGGCGCCTTATGGGCTGTATGCCGAGCTGCTTTCGGGCACGGCGTTCACCATGGCCCGCAGCGAGCTGCGCCGTACCTGGCTGTACCGCATCCGCCCGTCGGCGTTGCACCCGCGCTTCGAGCGCCTGGCGCGTCAACCGCTGACCGGGCCGCTGGGTGGCATCAACCCGAACCGCCTGCGCTGGAGCCCCCAGCCGATTCCTGCAGAGCCAACCGATTTCATCGAAGGCTGGCTGCCGATGGTGGCTAACGCCGCAGCGGAAAAACCGGCTGGCGTGAGCATCTACATCTACCGCGCCAACCGCTCGATGGAGCGGGTGTTTTTCAACGCCGATGGTGAGCTGCTGCTGGTGCCGGAACAGGGGCGCCTGCGCATTGCCACGGAACTGGGCGTGATGGAGGTCGAGCCGCTGGAAATCGCGGTGATCCCACGCGGCATGAAGTTCCGCGTTGAACTGCTCGACAGCCAGGCCCGCGGCTATATCGCTGAAAACCACGGCGCGCCGCTGCGCATTCCGGACCTGGGCCCGATTGGCAGCAACGGCCTGGCCAACCCGCGCGACTTCCTTACCCCGGTAGCGCACTACGAAGAGGCCGAAGGGCCGGTGCAACTGGTGCAAAAATTCCTCGGCGAGCATTGGGCCTGCGAACTGCAGCACTCGCCGCTGGATGTGGTTGCGTGGCACGGCAGCAACGTACCGTACAAATACGACCTGCGCCGCTTCAACACCATCGGCACCGTCAGCTTCGACCACCCTGACCCGTCCATCTTCACTGTGCTGACGTCGCCCACCAGCGTGCATGGCCTGGCCAACATGGACTTCGTGATCTTCCCGCCGCGCTGGATGGTGGCGGAGAACACCTTCCGTCCGCCATGGTTCCACCGCAACCTGATGAACGAGTTCATGGGCCTGATCAACGGTGCCTACGACGCCAAGGCCGAAGGCTTCCTGCCCGGTGGCGCCTCGCTGCACGGAGTGATGAGCGCCCATGGCCCCGATGCCGAAACCTGCGAAAAAGCCATAGCCGCCGACCTGGCGCCGCACAAGATCGACAACACCATGGCCTTCATGTTCGAGACCAGCCAAGTGCTGCGCCCGAGCCTGCAAGCCCTCGAATGCCCGCAATTGCAGGCCGACTACGATAGTTGCTGGGCCACCTTGCCGAGCACCTTCAACCCGAACCGGAGATAACCCATGAACCACACTGCCAATGCCCGTAGCTGGGTCGAGCACGCCAACGGGCACAGCGACTTCCCGCTGCAGAACCTGCCGTTGGGCATCTTCAGCCGGCCGGGTGAAGCCAGGCGCTGTGGCGTGGCCATCGGTGACGCGATCCTGGACCTGGAGGCGGTGCTGGCCGCCGACCTGTTTGACGGTGCCGCCAAGGCTGCCGTCGAGGCCACCCGTGGCGGGGCGCTGAACGCATTCTTCGCATTGGGCCGCAGTGCCCGTGTGGCGCTTCGCGAGCGCCTGCAGGTGCTGCTGGGCGAGCACAGCGAACACCAGCCGGCCTTGAGCGCGGCCCTGTACCCTGCCAGCGCCTGCCAGCTGCATGTGCCAGCGCAGATCGGTGACTACACCGACTTCTACGTAGGCATCGAGCACGCCAAGAACGTGGGCAAGCTGTTCCGCCCCGACAACCCGCTGCTGCCCAACTACAAGTACGTGCCGATCGGTTACCACGGCCGCGCCTCCACCATTCGCCCGTCTGGCACCGATGTGCGCCGCCCCAAGGGCCAGACCCTGCCGGCCGGCCACAGCGAGCCAAGCTTCGGCCCTTGCGCCCGGCTGGACTACGAACTGGAGCTGGGCATCTGGATTGGCCAGGGCAATGACATGGGCCAGGCGATTGCGGTAGGTGACGCCGCCGAGCACGTGGCTGGCCTGTGCCTGCTCAATGACTGGTCGGCACGCGACATCCAGGCGTGGGAATACCAGCCGTTGGGGCCGTTCCTGTCCAAAAGCTTCATCACCACCATTTCGCCCTGGGTGGTTACCGCCGAAGCGCTGGAGCCGTTCCGCTGCGCCCAGCCGGCACGCCCGGAGGGCGACCCGCAGCCACTGTCGTACCTGCTGGACAAGCGCGACCAGGCCGCCGGTGCTTACGATATCGAACTTGAAGTGCTGCTACTGACCCAGCGCATGCGCGAACAGGGCGTTGCCCCGCACCGCCTGACCCTGAGCAACACCCGCAGCATGTACTGGACCGTGGCCCAGCTGGTGGCGCACCACAGTGTCAACGGCTGCCAGCTGCAATCGGGCGACCTGTTCGGCTCGGGCACCTTGTCGGGCGCCACGCCGGGTTCGTTCGGCAGCCTGCTGGAGATAACCGAAGGCGGCAAGCTGCCGGTGGAGCTGGCCAGCGGCGAGGTGCGCAAGTTCCTTGAAGACGGCGACGAAATCATCCTGCGTGCCCGCTGCACGCGTGATGGCGTGGCCAGCATCGGCTTCGGCGAATGCCGCGGCACGGTCATCGCGGCCAACTGAGGAGGGGCGGGCATGGAGCTGTACACCTACTACCGTTCCACCTCGTCCTACCGGGTGCGCATTGCCCTGGCACTGAAGGGGCTGGCCTACCAGTCCCTGCCGGTCAACCTGTTGCAGGGTGAGCAGCGCGGGGCGGGCTATGTTGCCGTCAACCCGCAGGGCCGCGTACCGGCCTTGCGCACCGACGGCGGTGAATTGCTGGTGCAGTCACCCGCGATCATCGAGTACCTGGAAGAGGTTTATCCACAGCCGGCACTGCTGCCGGCCGCGCCAGAGGACCGCGCCAAGGTCCGTGGCGTGGCAGCAATCATCGGTTGCGACATTCATCCGTTGCACAACGTCAGTGTGCTCAACCGGCTGCGCCAGGCGGGGCAGGACGAGGGCCAGGTCAACCAGTGGATCGGCCATTGGATCAGCCAGGGTCTGGCGGCGGTGGAGCAATTGATTGGTGATGATGGCTATTGTTTCGGTGAGCAACCGGGGCTGGCGGATGTGTACCTGATTCCGCAGCTGTATGCCGCCGAACGTTTCAACATCGACCTGGGCGGCTTCCCGCGTATCCTTCGGGTTGCCGCACTGGCGGCCGCTCACCCGGCGTTCGCCAAGGCACACCCTGCACAGCAGCCGGACAGCCCGGCTCAGTGAAGCGACCGGTTCGCCGTCGGAAGCTTGCCGATACGTTCGGACAGCTTCAGGCGCTGGACCGGGTCTTCGGTCAGCAGTAACGCATGCTCCAGGTCGAAGCGCTCAGCCTGCGGGCAATCCAGATGCTGGTACAGCGAGGCGCGGGTTACGTAGTCGCTGACCTGTACCGGGCCCAACTGCATGATCCGCTCGGCATCGATCAAGGCGGCCAGGTGGTCGTCGTTGCTGATGTGCAACTGGCGCAGGTTGCGTGACAGGCGTTGCAGCATTTGCAGCGGGCTGGCAGTGCGCATGTGCTCTGCCGTCAGCGCAACGTGTGGGCCGAACTGGCGGGCCAGCAGCTCACGGCAATCGTTGGGGTACAGGCGCCGGCCACCGCAGGGGTCGAGCAGGTGGTCGGCACCCGGCACGCGCAGCAGGAAATGGCCAGGAAAGCCCACCCCCTCCAGCGGAATGGCCAGGCGCGCGGCCAGCTCCAGGGCAAGGATGGCCAGGGTAAGCGGTTGGCCACGGCGGCGTTGCAGCACCTTGTCCATCATCGCCGCCTGCGGGCGCAGGGGGTGGTATTCATCCTGCTGGAAGCCCAGCGCATTGAGCTGGCGCAGCAGCGGCTGGGCCAGTTCGCACAGCGGTAGCATCGGCAGGTTGGTACTTATTTCCCGTTGCAGGGCGTGCAACGTGGCAAGGCTGGCCGCGGGGTCGACACTCCGGTCGTGCTCGGCGGCAATCCACAATGCGGCTTCCAGCAGGGCGACAGGCTCGCGTTCCAGGCAGGCCAGGCAGGCTTGACGTGGCTTCATGGGGGCTTCTCCACACACGCTTGAGTATTAGCCGTGGTGCGTGGTTTCGTCCAGTGGTCCGGCGGCGGCGCCAGCGCCGGGGCCGTGCCTATACTGGAGAAAGCACCTCATGGGGGGCCTGTCGATGTTCGCACTGATGCAAAGCACCCGTACCCAGTCCCTGCACCTGTTCAACGACCCGGCTACGGGCCTGAAAGCGGTTGTGGCGATTCACAGTGAGCAACTGGGCCCGGCCATGGGCGGTTGCCGCTACCTGCCCTATGCCGATGACGAAAGCGCCATGACCGACGCCATTCGCCTGGCCCAGGGCATGAGCTACAAGGCTGCACTGGCGGGCTTGCCGCTGGGTGGCGGCAAGGCGGTGATCATGCGCAACCCGCATGTGGAAAACCGCGCCGCGCTGTTCGAGGTATTCGGCCGCTTCATCGATACCCTGGATGGGCGTTTCATCATTGCCGTCGACAGCGGCACCTCGACCCTGGACATGGACTGCATTGCCCAGAGCACTCCGCATGTGACCAGCACCACGGCCTCGGGTGATCCCTCGCCGCATGCGGCGATGGGGGTATTTGCCGGTATTCGCGCCACATCCTACGCGCGGTTGGGCAGCTACAACCTCGAAGGCTTACGGGTGGCGGTGCAAGGGCTGGGCAATGTGGGCTATGCCCTGGCCGAGCAACTGCATGCAGCGGGGGCGGAACTGCTGGTCAGCGACCTGGACCCTGGGCGGGTGCGGCTGGCGGTGGACCAGTTCGATGCAAAACCTGTGACCAACGATGCGTTGATCAGCACCCCATGCGACATCTTTGCACCCTGCGGCGTCGGGCCGGTGCTGAACGGGCAGAGTGTGATGCAACTGCGTTGTGCGGCAGTGGCAGGCGCGGCAAACAACCAGCTGACCACCTTGCAGGTGGCCGACCAGCTGGAGTCGCGGGGGATATTGTATGCGCCCGACTACGTGATCAATGCCGGAGGGCTGATATACGTGGCGCTGACACATCGTGGCGCAGACCCGAGCACCATCACCGCGCACCTGGCGCGGATACCTTCACGGCTGACCGAAGTGTTTGGCCATGCGCAGGCGGAAAAGCGTTCGCCGGCGCGGGTGGCGCAGCTGTTGGCGGAGCGGTTGCTTTACGGTTGAAGTTCTATGTTGGCCTCTTCGCGGGCTCGCCCGCTCCCACATGAAATCGCGATCTCCTGTGGGAGCGGGCATGCCCGCGAAGCAAGCGGCGCCGATGTCACTCGGCTGCACCACCCTCGAGCAATTCGGCCAGTGCATCCGGCTGGCTCTTGAACGCCCGGGCGAACACATCGCGGTTCTTGGCCATGTAGATACCGGCTTCCTCAACCTGCTGCTCAGTCAGCGATGGCACTGCCTTGTGCAGCACTTCGGCCAGTCGCTCGGCCAGTTCGAGCATTTTGTCGTGACGGTCTGCTTCGGCCTTATCCATGAACAAGCGCTCCGGGTCGCGGCTGCTGCGGTACACCACTTCGACGGCCATTCATCACCTCTATGCCTTTTTGCTGGTTGTGTTGCGGTTTACTGTATGGGTGTACAGTAATGGCAATGTTGGTTGGTTCGCAAGCAGAAATTGTAGTAGCGGGGATTGGCGGGTGTCGGGCGCAACATTTTTTGCGCCTGTGAGATCGAGCGCCGCCCGCGCGGCGCTTCGCGGGGCAAGCCCGCTCCCACATTTGTTGCAACGTGGCCATGCCTGTGGGAGGGGCGTTGTCAGCCTTGGTGCATGTCTTGAGACAGGTGGGGCGGCAGCAGCGCCGTGGGGAAATTGAGTCGGCCCCACAAGGCAGGCAACCATGGCCTGACAGGTTTGGCACGTTGCAACAAATGTGGGAGCGGGCTTGCCCCGCGAAGCGCCGCGCGGGCGGCGCTCGATCTCACAGGCGCTGAAACTGTGATGGCGAACACACTGAGGCCTTCATGCAACCTCAAGCCAACCCCTCACTGCGTCATCCCCAATTCGGCATCATCCATCAGTGCCTTGGCCATCGCACTCAGGTAGTGGGCAGCCCAGATCATCATCGGTTTCTCGTCCATCAGGCCGGTGATGGTCAGTTCGCGTACATAGCCCATCAGTTCGGATGATTGCTCGCGGGCGTCGCGGCACGGGATGCCGGGTTCGATGCGAAACAGTGGGTGGGTGCCGTTTTCGCCCTGGTAGAAAGTGGTTTTGCCGACGGTGAATTGGGTGTCTTCTGTTGCCATTGTTCATTCCCCTGAAAATTGGTGTCTGGTCTGGCTAAAAAAAGCCGGCGCACACGAGGTGCCCCATGACAGCTGCCATAAAGGCAAAGCCATGTGGTTAGTTCAGGGCGGCCTGTCAAAGCCGATCGTTGATTGGCAACGACCACCCAAGACTAGTCGGCATTGCCTAACACCACAATGGCAGGGTGTGTCTTTGGGAAATGCCCTACAGAAAAGGGGTTTAATCTGATTTTTCCCTTCGATATCGAAGGTGTCGCCCGTGCTTTTCTGCACTCTCCAGCCATGCACCCAGGCGGCGAGTGCGCAGGAAGCAGGAGTAACTGGCCCGAAACAAATGTAGGAGCGGGCTTGCCCGCGATGCGCCGCGCGGGCGGCGCTCGATCTCACAGGCGCCAAAACCGTCACGCCGAACACCCAGCAGCCTCCACACACTCCACCCCGCCTCAAAGTGCCCTGCGGCAATCGGCCGCCTTCCAAGCCAAGGGCCTGGCCCTTTAACTGCATGGCACAAGCGTCACACCGGTGACGCATCATCCTTAAAGACGTATCGGGGAATGGAACATCGTGAACATCAAATGGGCAGACAAGCTACGCAAGGGCCTGCATGGTTCGGCCGACTCGCTGGGCAACCTGTGCGTCGAGGCCTTCCATTACCTGGCGCTGTTCGGCATCGGCGCAATCACCGCCTATGCAGCGGTGGTCACCTTCCTGGACATGCTTGGCAAGGGCGGGATCAGTGTCGATGACATCCTGCTGCTGTTCATCTACCTGGAGCTGGGGGCCATGGTCGGCATCTACTTCAAGACCAACCACATGCCGATCCGCTTCCTGCTGTACGTGGCCATCACCGCGCTGACCCGCCTGCTGATCGGCGATGTCTCGCACCACAAGGCGCCGGACGAAGGGCTGTTGTACCTGTGCGGGGGCATCCTGCTGCTGGCGTTCTCGATCCTGGTGGTGCGCTACGCCTCGTACCGCTACCCGTCGACCAAGGTGCTGGATGCCAACGGCAAGGAAGTGGAGGACGGCAAGTAGCCCTTAGTTGGCCAGGAACAGGCGCGGCTCGTGACGGGCGTCACGGGTCAGCGCCGCCAGCACCTGCATGGGGTTCTGGCTGAGTTCGATGGCAAGCCCCAGGCGAATGCTGTCGATCACCCGTTGCAAGCGCACCGGGTCGTTGCGCTGGGCCTGGGTGATGAGGCGCTTGGCGACTACACCGGCGTCGTCGGAAAGGGTAAGCATGATGCTGCCGTCGAGGTTGGCAATGCTCAGGTTGACCCGATATTCCGGGGCGAATGCAGCGCTGATTCGGTCGAAAGGGTTGTTCATGCCTGGAGGGCCTGCAAAGTTTGTGTGCAGAAGTTGACCGGCCTCTGCCAGCTTTGTTCCTGACGGGCAATTAGCCACTATCGCGACTACACTCCTTGAATCGCAGCCGCGATGCATGGCCAATGGCCGGCAAAGGAGTGCCCGTGGTTCCCTCATCTGCTGCCCGTCAGCGAGGCGCAATTGGCCTCATGGCGGTGGTTACTTTGGGCCTTGCCCTGTTGTTCATGCTGGTGGTGCTCGACAGCGGCCGCCTTTACCTTGAGCAGCGCAAGCTGCAGCGCATTGCCGACATGTCGGCGCTGGAGGCTGCAGGCCAGTTTGCCGTGTGCACCGGCAGCGGGCCGCAGGCCACGGCTATCGCCCGAGCCGCCGCCACACGCAACGGCCATGCCCCTGGCAACCCGCTGACCGCCAGTTGCGGGTACTTGCAGACCGGCGCCAACAGCCTGCGTACCTTCACCAGTGACAACAATCGCAATGAAGCCATCCGGGTGGATGTGAGCAACACGGTGGCGACCAGTGTTGCGGCAGGGGTCTATGGCCTGGTGCAGGGTGGCGGGGTGCCGCTGACCACGACCTTGCAGGCGCATGCGGTGGCCTCGTCGCCGATCCCGCCGCAGGCGATGCTGAGTATTCGTACTACGCTGGCGACCGTGGATTCGCGGCAGTCGGTGTTGCTCAATGCACTGCTGAGTGCCTTGGGCGGTGCCGTTCAGCTCGATGTGGCCGGCTGGCAGGGCATTGCCAGCACCCAGCTCAACTTGCTCAAGTACCTCGACCAGTTGGCTGTAGACCTTAACCTCAAGGTCGGTGACTACCAGCAACTGCTCACGGCCAACGCCACTGCGACGCAATTGCTGCAAGCGGCGGTGAAAGTGCTGCAGCAGAGCGGCGCGGCCGCCAGCGTGGTGACCAACCTGGGCAAGCTGGCATTGGGCGCCAGCAACAGTACGCTGCTGCAGTTGGGGGATTTGCTCGATATCCAGAACGGCACCGCGCAGGCCGGGCTGGATGCCAGCATCCAGTTGCTGCAACTGGTGCAGGGGGTGATACAGCTGGCGGTCAGCGAAAGTGCGGCAACGGTGGATTTGCCGATAAGCGTGTTGGGGCTGGTCAATGGGCGGGTGCGCCTGAAGGTAATCGAGCCGCAGCAGATTTCGGCGGTGGGCGACCCGCGTACGGATGAGTTGCGGGTGCATACGGCGCAGGTGCGGGCGATGATTTCGCTCGACTTGCCTCTACTGAATACGGTTCTCGGTTTGCTTAATGCGGTGTTGAACCTCGTCGGGCCAATTACCAATGTGCTTAACAATCTGCTCAGCCTGAATCTCGCAAGTACATTGGAATCCGTGCTGTGTCTGGTCGGGGTGCCGTGCACCGTTACGGATATAATCCTGGTCCCGGACAAGTTGTCGTTGGACATTGGTATTGAGGTTGCAGAAGCGACTACAAGGCTTAACCCGTTATCGCCCGACACGTTCAGTTGCTCGCCCAAGCGTCTGACCACCCAGACCCAGAGTTCTGCGGCCAAAATAGCGGTCGGTCGTTTTGACTCTGCGGATGCGTTTTTCACCAGTGGCAGCACTGTGGTAAAAGCCTTGCCGCTTGTGGATATCGGTACCAAGCGTTGTAGCCAAATCCTGGGCATCGGTACTTGTCAGGCTCGTATACCTTTCGCCGCAGGCGGCCTCGGCCTGCGGGTCAACAGCAAGGTACTGGGCAGCGGTGCGGTCGAACGCCCGCTGATCTTCCAGGCGCCCAACAGCACACCGCCAAACATTGGCCTTGCCCCTGCTTACCAAAGCATGCAAACCGCCAACAACAATGTGGTCGGCAGCCTCACCGACACGTTGCAAGGCATACAGGTGGAGGCCTACAAACCCACCGTCAATAGCGGCCTTGGCGATGTGCTGGTGATCGTCGGCAACGTGCTCAGCGGCGTCAAAGGCATCGTCGAGCCCTTGATCAAGAACCTGCTCAGCCCCTTGCTCGACCCTTTGGTCAACGTTTTGCTCAAAGCCCTGGGCATTGACCTAGTCAACGCCGAAGTCGGCGCCAACCTCACCTGTTCCAGCCGCGCTCAGCTGGCGCTGTAAAGCGGCAACCACACCCGCAAGCACGCACCTTCGTCGCTGTTGTGCGCCTCCAGCCTGCCGCCCATGGCGCCGACAATACTGTGGCTGACCGACAAACCGAGGCCGGTGCCCAGGCCGGCGGGCTTGGTGGTGAAGAAGGGTTCGAAGATGCGCTCCAGCAGGCGCGGGTCGATACCGCCACCGTTGTCCTCCACCAACAGGCATAACTGCCCCGCCTCGACGCGTTGGCTCACGCGGATCCGCGGCCTGTCAACCTGCCGTTCGAGCAACGCATCCCGGGCGTTGACCATCAGGTTGATCAGTACCTGTTCGAGTTGGTCCTCATGGCCCAGCACTTCCGGGTACAGGTCGGGTTCTTCGATGTGCAAGGCCACGCCTTTACCGCTCAACCCTTCCGCCAGCAACCCCTGCGCACCGTGCACCGCTACCCAGGCCGCAAAAACCTGTTGCTCCACTTCCGAGCGGCGCCCGTAGCTGCGCAGGTGCTCGACCAGGCGTGCAACACGTTCGACCTGGGTATCGATGCGTTGCAGCTTGCCTGTCACATACTCGGCATCGACCACGCCGCTTTCCAGGCGCTTGAGGGTGTTCACCAGCGCCAGGCGCATGGTGCTCAAAGGCTGGTTGATTTCATGCACCAGGCCTGTCGCCAGTTCGCCCAGCGTGGCCATCTTGGCCCCTTGCAGCAGTTGCCGCTGGCTGTGGCGTACTTCGCTATTGTCGCGCCCCACCGCTTGCACTTCCTGCAACTGGCCGTGCTCATCGAACAGGCCACGCTCGGCCCACACCCACCAGGCTGTTCTACGGCCAGGCAATTGCAGGCAGATTTCGGCGCTGGCCAACGGCTGCTCCGGCGTCAACCGCGCCAGGCGCTGGAGAAAGGCCGTACGCTGGGTGTCGGACAGCCACTGACCAAGGTTCATACCCGTCAGTTGTTGCGCTGTGCACTCCAGCTGTTGGGCAAGCGGGTGGTTGCCGAACAGCAGTTCAAGGTCTGGGCGATAGCGGCAGATGATGGCGGGTGAGTCTTCTACCAGCACCCGGTAGCGCTCCTCGCTTTGACGTACCCGCTCGGCCGCCTCGGTCGCTTCGCTCACATCCAGCCACAGGCCCACGGCCTCCACAGGCTGGCCAAGGTCGTCACGCAACAGGCGGGCTTCGTCCAGTACCCAGTGGTAGCCGCCAAGGTGATCGCGCAGGCGGTAGCGGCTGCGCACCTGGCCGTCGCGCAACAACGTGCGGGTGCGTTCCAGCCACAACCAGCGGTCTTCGGGGTGCAGCATCTGGCTGGGTTGGCGGGCCTGTTCGCTGTCTGGCGCCCAGCCCAGCAGCGGTGTCAGGCTGGCGCTGAAAAATTCACTGTGCAGGGCGCCCTCGCTGTAGCGCTGGACGTAGATGACGGCGGGCGAACTGGCGATCAGGTTTTCGAGCCGGGCGCGAGCGGCCGCAGCCTGTTGTTCCTGGGCCTTCAGTGCGGTGATGTCGAGCATGAAGCCCTGTACCTGACGGCCTTGCAACTGGCCTGCCCATTGCAACCAGCGCGGGCTTGCCGGGTTGTCGGCCGGCAGTAGGCGCACATTCAGGTTCAAGGCGGTGCCTTCGCGCAATTGCTCCAGCGCCATGCGTGCGGCTTCACGGTCGGCAGGGTGCAAGCGGTCCAGCCACTGTTCGGCAGTGGCTTCACGAGGGACCCCCAGGCGCAAGGCCAGGGCCGGGTCGAACTGCAGCGGCCCCTGCAGGGGCCATGACCAGCAGCCTGCCCCCAACTGCTGTTGCAGTTCATCCAGGTGATGTGAGCGTTGCTGCAGCTGGTGCTGGCGCAGGCGGCTGAGCAGGGGCTCGATCAATGCTTGCAGCAGGGTGCTGACTGTTTCGCTGGCCGGTGGCTGTTGCGCGCCCGCGCACAGCAACCAGGCCTGCACGGCATGGCCGTGCAGGTAGGGCAGCACCAGCAAGGGCAAGCCGGCGCACGATGGCTGCAGCAGCGGGTTGTCAGCCGCCACTTGCCGGGCCCGCGGTGACAGCGTTTGCAGCCAAGGGCGCAAGCGGTCGTCGTCTGCCCAGGGCCATTCGCTGTTGCTGCAAGCGTAGGTGTACCAACCGCCATCGCCCGGCAGCATCAGGCGCAGCGAGCCGGCATGCCAGTGCTGCGCCATCTGCTGCAACTGTTCGGCCGCAGTCGGCTTAAGGCGTTCCAGGTCGCAGTCACGCAGGGCACGGCCAAGCTGCGTTGCCAATTGTTGCTGTGCCAGGTGCTGGCCTTGTTGTTCGCGCTCGCCCAGCAGGTCACCGATGTCGAACAGTTGCAGCAGCCAACCATCGGCCTGCCGCAGCAGCCAGCCCCGGGTGTGCAGGGCGGCGCCGTGTACGGTGGCAAAATCCAGGTCCAGCGGCTGCCCCTGCCAGTCGGCAGGTGGCCCTTCAAGCACTAGCCAGCTGTGACGTTGCAGGTAGTCATGCACGCGGGGAGCATTGTGCGCACAAGCCGGTAGCACCGTGCGCAAAGGCCCGGCCAGGCGCTGTACCTGCCCCTGATCATCCAGCCACAGTTGCAGCCCCAGCGCTGGCGGGGCGGGCGCTGTCTGTTCGCTAGGCTGGCCGCCCAACCAACGATCGAACATGCCGCTCATAGCTGCAAGCTCGCTTCGGCCCGCAGGCGGTCGGGCAGTTGCGGCACTTCACCGATCAGCGGCAGTACCAGCATCGGCAGCACGTTGGTCAATTTGCTCTTGGGGTAGTTGATGGTCACGGTCAGCAACTTGTCGGCGCCCAGGGTCACCTGGGCGTCGCTGGCGGCCTGGAAGTTGAACGCAGAGGGCATCCACTGCAACTGCTGGCTGATGACCTGGCGGGCCAGGTTCTGCACATCGGTGCTGTAGCTGGCGCTGTCCGGGTCCAGGGCCACGCAGCGGCGCACAGCCTCGGCGCTGGCCTGGTTGAAAGATTGCAGCATCAGCATGGGCAGGGTGTAGCTGACCAGGCCGTAGAACACGGCGAAAAAAATCATGAACACGGCTGCGAACTCAATGGCCGCTGCACCTTTCTGCCGTTTTGCCGCGCCTGCTTTCATCGATTGCGTCTACCCTGACGATGAGTCCTGAGTAACAGCATAGAACCGATCGTCGAACAGGGATGGCCAATTGCCTATACATAGCCTTGCATTGCTTGTCTGGCTGGCGCTGTGCGCCGGGCAGGATGCCCGCGAACGGCAGATTTCCAATGTGCTGACGCTGGGTGTCGGCGCCTGTGCGCTGGCCTGGTTGCTGGCCACCGGGCAGACCTGGCTGGGTGCCCACGGCAGTGATGCCGCACTGGCGTTTGCCGTTGTCCTGCTGCTGACGCTGCCCGGCTACGCGCTCGGCCAGTTCGGGGCCGGCGACGTCAAGCTGCTGGCCGCACTGGCCCTGGCCACCAGCCTGGATCACGTACTCGGCACGTTTATCGGTGCCGGTGTGGCATTGGTTGCCTGGCAGATGGTGCGGCGCAAGGCGCGCCAGCCTGGGGAGAAAAAACCGTTTGCGCCGTGTTTGCTGGCAGGCTTTGCCGTTTCGCTTGCATGGGTTGGCTGACGCTTGCCTTGGGATTTTTGGGGGCTTTGAGATCGAGCGCCGCCCGCGCGGCGCTTCGCGGGGCAAGCCCGCTCCCACATTTGTTTCGGGCCAGTGTGTCCTGTGCCATCGCGCGCGACCGCCTTGTCGTTTCAACTCCATAGCAAGTCATGCGCCAAGGGGCCGCGCGCCAATGGCTCAGGATTTATTGGCCCGAAACAAATGTGGGAGCGGGCTTGCCCCGCGAAGCGCCGCGCGGGCGGCGCTCGATCGCATAGGCGCTGCAAAAGGCACGATGAGCACCTAGTTATTACGCTCGGTCATCTTGGTCCAGCGGTAGAAGTCCGGGATTTCGTACTTGTAGGTATCCAGCCAGCGCTGCATCGACTGGTCGCGTTCCCGCGCGGTCTGCACCTGCAGGCGGCGGGACGCCTGATCGCCGCTGGACTGCACGCGCAGCAGCCTTTCGGTGGCCGTTTCGTCCTGCGCGGTTTGCCGGGGGTACTCTTCTGCCTGCAACGCAGTGCTGCCTACCCAGCAAACCAGTACCATCACGTACCTGATCATGATCACCTCCGCGTATCAGTTGACCATCATGTCCGGAGCTTTGGCCGACGCAATTGGGCCTCGGCCGCCAGCCTTGATCCGGTTTGCCCGCGCCTGGGCTTCGGCAAACTGTCCGGCCTTTAGCTGCAGCCGGCCTACCAGGTCGGTGGCTTGCTGCCAGTTGTCCTGCACCAGTGCCAGGGTCACCAGGTTCACCGCCGGCAGCGCGCTGTCGTCCTTCAGTTCGATGGCGGTCAACAACTCGAAGCGCGCCTGCTCATAGCGCCCCAGGTTCATCAGCACTACGCCAAGGTCGTTGCGTACCCGCTCGTCGGTAGGGGCAAGCCGCACTGCACGCTGAAGGTTCTGCAAGGCTTGTATGTCGTCGCCCCGGGCCGAGGCCAACTGGCCCAGGCCGTGTTCGCCCTCGGCGGCCAGGCAACCCCCGAGCAGGCTGCGGTACAAGGGTTCGGCCTCGCCAAGGCCAAGCAGGCGTGACACTTTGGCCTTGCGCAGGCGTACCTGGTCCAGCGAGTCCGGCAGTTGCTGCAGGTGGGCAAGGCTGGCATGCGGGCGCCCGTCGTTGAGCATTTCGTCCGCCAGGTTCAGTGCCAGTTGCTGGTCTGCGTCGGGCTTGGTGCAACTGCTGGTGGCGAACAGCTGGCGCAACCCGTCCGGCTGTTGCCCGGCACATCCGGTCAACAACACCAGGCTCGCGCACAACAGGATGGTCTTCATCAATCACTCCTCATGGGCTCAATGCCCGCGCCAATGCAGAAAAGCCCGGCCCGGCGAGCACGATAAGCAACGCCGGAAACAGGAACACCATCATCACGGCCGACATCTTTGCCGACATCTTCGAAACCCGCTCTTGCAGGCGGGTAAGGCGGCGGTCATCAAGCAACGCCTTCAGGGCCTGCAACGACTTCATCGCGCCGCTGCCCTGTGCCAGCAGCTGGCGCAGGATCACGCAGGTATCGGTGAACTCGTCCACCGCCAGCAGCTGTGCGACCTTTTCAAGCTCCGGGCCCAGTGCCATGCCCGAATCCACCCGTTGCAAGACCTGGCGCAGCTCAGCGCTGATGTTCGGGATCAGCGTCTGCCCTTCGTGGCTCAGCACGCGTAGCGCCTGCTCAACGGCAAGGCCGGTCTCGAACAGAATTCGCAGCAGTGGAATCAACAGGCTGACCTCTTCTGCAATGCGTTGCTGGCGACGTGCCGCAGCCAAGGCCAACAGGCGCTTGGGCAGCAGGTAACCGACGCCCAGCGCGCACAATGGCCAGACTACCCAGCCGGCTGCGGCACTGCCCTTGAACCCCTGTTGCAACAGCAGCGTCATCGCCACTGCCAGCAGCGGCAGGCCCAGTTGCACTGCGGCAAACAGGGCGCGCTGGCGGCTGCGGCGCCAGCCGATACGTTCGAGCAGGGCCTGGCTTTCGCTGTCGAATTTCTGTAGCCGCTGCCCCCACGGGCTGCTGCCCAGCCAGTGCAGCCAGTCACCCAGGCGCTCGTCGCGGGCCAGCCGCCCCTGTAGCCGCCGGGCCACCAGTACCCGTGCGCGCCATTGGCGAGCCGCCTGCAGGCCAAACAGGCTGGCGGCAATCAACAGGCACAGGGCGCAGATCAGCAAGGCCATGGTCACAGGCTCCTCATCATGCGCCACAGCACCAGGCAACCGACCACCTGCAGGGCGAAGGCCATCAACAGCATCATCTGGCCGCTGCTGTCGCGCCACATGGCCAGCAGGTAATGCGGGTTGGCCATCATGAAGTAGCCGACCATCGCCAGCGGCAATGAGCCGAGGATGATTGCAGTGATGCGGGTTTCACCGGTCATCGCCTTGAGCTGACGCGCACCTTGCTCCCGCTCGCGGATCAGTTTGATCAGGTTTTCCATCAGCTCGCTGGCATTACCGCCATAACGCTGGTTGATGCGCAAGCCGAGGGCGAACAGCCGCAGTTCATCCTGCTTGTGCAGTTCGGCCAACTCGCTGACCGCGTCCTCCAGCGCCACGCCCAGCTGCACGTTGCGCCGCACCCGGGCCATGGTCGAGCGCAGGGGCTCGCGGCTACCGTCGATGCCGCCCAGCACCGCGTCATTGAGGGTGCGGCCGGCCTTGAGGCTACGCACGCTGTAGTCCAGCAGGCTGGGCAACTGATCGACGATCTGGCGCATCTGCCGTCGGCTTTGCCAGCTCAGGATCAGGTACGCAAGGCTGGGCAGGCCAATCAGCAGCATCAATGCAGCCACCCAGCCGGCGGCGATCAGCGCCAGCAGCACCACGCCCAGCCACGCCAGTAACCAGCGCTGTGGCTCGAACTCGACGGCCCCCAGGCCGGCGCGCTGCAGCAGGGCGTCGAGCCATTCGCGCCGGGCGGTGCCATTGCGCACAATGCTGAACGCCCGCCCCAGGCGTTGCAGGATGCGCTCTTCGTGGCGCTTGTACAGGCCGCGGCGCAACAGGAGCAGGGCCACGCCCAGCAACAGCGGCGACAGCGCCAGCAGCAAGGGGCCGGTCACAGCACGCCCTCTGCGCGCAGCTTGCTGCCCGCCGGGTTGGGTGCCTCGCGCAGAAAGCTATCGCCGCCACGGCGATCGAGGCGGAACAGGGTGTTGGTCACGTACACCTCGTCGCGCACGCCGACCACTTCCAGCACCTCGCTGACGCAGCGCCGGCCATCGGGCAGGCGGGTCAGCTGGATCACTACGTCCAGCGCCGCGCAGACCATTTGCCGCAAGGTCTTTTCGGCAATCTGCCGGCCGCTCAGGCCGACCAGGGTTTCCAGGCGCAGCAGCGCATCCTGAGCGGTGTTGGCGTGCACCGTGCTCATCGAACCATCGTGGCCGGTGTTCATCGCGGTCAGTACATCAAGCACTTCGCTGCCGCGGATCTCGCCCAGGATGATGCGGTCGGGGCGCATGCGCAGGGCGTTGCGGATCAGTTCGCTGGCCTTGATTTCGCCATGCCCTTCGGCATTCGGCGGGCGGGTTTCCAGGCGCACCACATGGGGGTGGTGCAATTGCAGCTCGGCCACGTCTTCGATGGTGACCAGGCGTTCGCGGGGCGCAATCATCTGGCTGAGAATGTTCAGCAAGGTGGTCTTGCCGGTGCCGGTGCCGCCGCTGACCAGGATGTTGCAGCGTTTGCCAACGGCGCGTTCGAAGAAGTCGAAGATAGGCTGGTCGATGGCACGGGTGGCCAGCAGGTCGGCACTCTTGAGCATGTCCTGGCGAAACTTGCGGATCGACAGGCACGGGCCGTCCAGTGCCACCGGCGGAATGATCGCGTTCACCCGGCTGCCATCGGGCATGCGGGCGTCGACCATGGGTGACGATTCGTCCAGGCGCCGGCCGAGCGGTGCCAGGATGCGCTGCATCACCCGCTCCACATGGTGGGCATCGATGAAGCGCAGGTCGGTCTGCTGCAACAGGCCAGCCCGCTCCACGAACACCCGGTGAGGCCCGTTTACCAGGATCTCGGTGACGGTCACGTCTCGCAGCAACACCTCCAGCGGACCGAAACCGGTCAGCTCATCCACCAGTTCTTCGGCCAGACGCTCCATTTCGTAGCGCGACAGGGCCAGGCGCAGGCGTGCGACGTAATCGCCCACCTGCTCCAGCACGAACTGGGTCAGCGCAGGCCGTGCGCCTTCGAGCAGGTTGCGCCCGCTGTCCTCGATGGCGTCGATGGCAAAGCGGTGCAGCGCACGTTTCAGTGCATAAGGGTCGCCGGAGGCGTGTTGCTGGCCGCCAAAGGGTTGGTCATTGTTCATTTGCTCCCCCAAAGCCGTCGCAGCCAGGTAAAGGCCGGTGGTGAGAGGTTTTCCGAGCGCCGTGCCAGGCGTTCGCCCAGGTTGCGCAGGGCCTGGGTGAGATTTTCACGCGGGGCCAGCTCGAACAGGCTCAGGCCCTGGTTTTTCACGTTCAGGCGCACTTCGGGGCTGTAGGGGATGGCCTTGAGCAAGGGCAGCCCATAGCGCTTGGCCAGGGTATCGGCGTCGGGTGCAACGTTGTTCAGGTAGCGGTCCACCAACAGGCTGGCGTGCTCCAGCTTCATGCCGTGGTCACGCCACAGGTCGAGCACTTCCAGGTTGCGCCGGCAGTCGAGGATGTTCTGGTCGGTGTAGACGATCAGTTTGTCGCAGTGGCTCACCAGCGTGCGCAGGGCTTCGCTGTCGGCATGACCAGTCAGGTTCACGACAATGTGCTGGAAGTGCTGGCGCAAGGCGCTTAGCAGCATGTACAACTCGGCGGCACTGGTTTGTTGCAGCGGGTCGTCGGCCTCGGCGTAGGTCAGCAGGCGCAAGCCTTTCTTGTCGCGGGTGAATGCGCTGTCGATCAGTGTGGTGTCGAGGCGGCGCAAGTGGCGCAGGGCGTCGCCGAAGAAGAACGAAGCCTCCAGGCCAAGCAGTGCCAGGCTGTCGCCGCGCGGCAGGCCCAGGTCCAGCAGCAGGGTTTGCTGGCCGCTTTCCTGCACCACCCGGGCCAGGTGGGTGGTGAGCAATGCGCCGTCGGCACTGGTTTGTACGCCGAACAGCACCGTCAGCCCGCCGAGGCTGGGGTTGCTGGCGACCGTCGGCATGCGCTTGCCCAGGCGCCGCACCAGCCCGGCCACTTCGCTGGCACGCGAGCCATAGGCGACGAAGTCACGGGCGCCGGCGCGCATGGCATGCAGCACCAGCTGGTTGTCCATACCATCGCCGAGGGCGACGATCGCCAGCATCGGCCTGGCCTCCAGCACCCCCTCGATCAAGGCGCACTGGCTGACCAGCTGTTCGCGGTCCAGACCGATGAACATCAGGTTGCTGAACGTGGCATTGACCAGCGCCAGCAGCTCGTCGAGGCTGCTGGCACTGGCACCGATCACCTGGCCTTGTGGCGCCAGCGCGCCCTGCAGCCAGCGCAGGTCGTCTTCGTTGCGGGTGATGGCAAGAAAGGTGGGGTTCAGGCTCTCGTTCATTGGGAAAGCCCGCCCTTGCCATCGAAGTTGCCATTCTCCAGGAAGAACAACCGCCCCCAGCTGGGGTCGTAAGTGCGCAGGTTCTCGCCCGGCAGTTGCGGCAGCCGTGCGTTGGCGGCCAGGGGCTGGACCAGGTGCGGGGTGACGATCATCAGCAGTTCGGTTTCTTCGCGGCGCATGGCCGAGTTGCGGAAGAACGCACCCAGTACCGGCAGGCTACCCAGGCCGGGCAGTCGGTCTACCGCGGAACGTGTGTTGTTGCTGACCAGGCCGCTGATGATGAAGCTTTCGCCATCGGCCAAGGCAATGCTGGTGTCGGTGCGCCTTACCGTCAAACCCGGCACCTGGGTGCCGGCAATGGTCACCACGTTGCTGTAGTCCAGTTCGCTCACCTCCGGCGCCACTTTCAGGGTGATCCGGCCTTGGCTGACCACGGTCGGGGTCAGCGCCAGGCGTACGCCGAACTCTTTGTATTCGATCGACACGTTGTCGCTGCCTGCGCTGGGCACCGGGATGGGAATTTCGCCGCCTGCCAGGAAGCTTGCCGTCTGGCCGCTGAGCACGGTCAGGCTCGGGCGGGCCAGGGTGTAGGCGAAGCCGCTGTTTTCCAGGGCGTTGATCATGGCCAGGAAGCGGCTGCTGCCGCCGCCCCAGACGATGTTGAACACGGTGTCGTCGAGGGGGATCGACGGGGTTACGTTCGGCACCGAGCCGGGGCTGACGGACGTGCCGGGCACCGTCCCTGGCGAGCCGATCAGGCTATTGTTGGAGCCTTTGAAGAACAGCCGCGCACCGGCCTCCTTGTATTTGCTGCGGCGTACCTCCACGAAGCGGATATCGGCCTGCACCTGGCTGATCAGCTGCGCGTCCTGTGACGGCAAGAAGCTGTCTTCGGCCATGTCGGCACTGGCCCGGCCTTTGACGAACAGCATGGCCCTGTGGGGGGCCGGGGCGCATGCTGTCCACAGCATCAGCGAGGTATTGCCCTGGCCCACGGCGGTAACCACCACACCGCGTTCGCCGCTGGCTTGCACATCGGCCACCTTCGGTTCGCCCACGGCAACCCGGGTGATGGCCAGCGGCAGGCGCAGTTCCTGCTGCAGGCCCTGGTCGATCTCGATGACCGAGGGCAACTGGTTGAACGCTTCGCAGCCCTTGCCGGCCGCCTGGGCCTGGGGCAATAGCACCGCCAGCAGCCCGCTACAACATGCTTGTCTGAAGAAGGAACTGCGCATCGCTGCATCCTTGCCGGGTCAGGGGGTCTTGGTCGTATCGTCAGCCTTGGCGCCACGGATGATGTGCATGGCGGGTGCGGCGGGGCTGGTCGCCAGGTTGGCAACGTTGGCCACCGGCGACTGGGACAGCTGGCTGAAACGGTAGAGTTCGCGGTTGGCGGCTTCTACCTGCGGTTTGGCATCGGGCTCGGCCCAGTAGCGGGCCAGGCGTTGTTCATCGGCACTGCGCACGGCCAGGCGCAACGTGCCGGCCTGGGCAGCCAGCATCAGGCGGCTGGCCAGGGCCTCGGGCACCGCCAGCGCCACGGTGCGGGTGCCCGTGCTGTTCAGGCTGGCTTGTTCGCGGCGGGCTTTTTGCTCTTCGGCGGTTTGCGCCGGCCGGCCGTCGTTGGCAAGGCCCGTTTGCTCGCCGACGCTGAGCACGCGCAAGGCGGGCAACACAACCTGGGCGGAAGATTGCGGGTTGTTGGGCTCTTCACGCAGAAACAGCAGCACGTCCACGTAGTCGCCCGGGCGCAGTTGGCCGGCGGCCCCTACCACCTCGTCGACACCGACTGCCACGGCGCGCTCGTGGGCGCGGATCATTCGCGCCAGCGGCCCGCCAGCCTGAAAACTCGAATCATCCAGCCAGGTACCTGCTGCCAGTGGCCTGGCGCTGGTGCGCCCGACCACCTGGGCGGTTTGCTGGTAGGCCCCGGCGGGGGCAACCTGCAGGCGCTCGACCAGCACATCGTCTTCGGTGACCGGTGTATTGGCCGGTAGCGCGTTGCGCAGAACGACCACGGCCGTGCGGGGCGGCTCCGGTGGCGTGGAGGGAGGTGGCGCGACGGCTACAGCCGGTTGATCAGCCGTTGGAGCAACCGTCACGGGGGCCGGTGCAGGGCGACTGAGCACTACACCCCAGTAACCTGCCAGAAGGGCTGCCAGCAGGAAGAACGCCGCCAGGAATAGGGTCAAGCGACTGCTCATCTCGGCCTCCCTGCACGCGTCGAGTGATGGCAAAAAGTTACTATTTCGCTATAGGACGGTAGCGCAGCCATCACCATTTGCCATGAGCCAGGGCGGTTTTTTTCGCAATTGTGATTAAGTGCAGGCAATACAGAGGGTTAGCGATTTTTCGCTGGTTAATGCGTTTGGATTAACACGTTGTGATTAATCCTTTAATACATTTGCAGTCCGCCCCGGCTTGGCGATTCTTTGATGGCAAATAGGTGTCACTTTGATACCGGTGTCGTCGGCATGTACGCCGCAAGGAGCTGAGCCATGAAACTGTTCATTTTCTACTGCATGACGTTCCTGAATCGCAAGGACGGTGCATCCGGTATCGAGTATGCGGTCATTGCGACCATGGTCGCGGTGGTGCTGGCCGCCTTCGTCGGGGACATTTCCACGGCTGTGAAAGCCACCTTTACCACGATCAAAGATGCGCTTTGACTGTGACCAGGAGCCAACGCCATGCAGAACGCCTCCTCGCGCCAGCAGATCCTTTTGGTGGATGACGAGCAGGACGTTCTGCTGGAACTGGCCGAACTTCTCGATAACGAAGGCTTCGCCTGCCTGACTGCCACATCAGTACAGGCGGCATTGAAACAGCTTACCCGACATCCGGACGTTGCCCTGGTGATCACCGACCTGCGCATGCCGGAGGAAAGCGGCATTGGTCTGATCAAGCGCCTGCGCGACCATACGGCCCGCCAGCACCTGCCGGTGATCGTCATGTCCGGGCAGGCGGACCTGGACGATGTCAGTGATTTGCTGCGCCTGCAGGTGGTGGATTTCTTCCGCAAGCCGCTGTACCACGCGCGGCTGCTGACAACCCTGGAGAACCTGTTCCCGGTACCCAGGTTGAAGGTAGTGATTTGAGGGAGGGCTTGAATGGTTTTTAATAGCCCTTAACGAAAAAGCCCGGCACTTGGCCGGGCTTTTTCATTGTTGCGGTCAGGCCTCTGGGTCACTCAGTTCCAGGGCGCCGCGCTTGCTGCGCAGCTTGCCGTAGAAGTGTTCCAGCGCGTGGTTGAGCTTGGTGGCGGCACCGTCGACTGCCTGGTCCACCGAAGTGGCAGTGTGGGTCACGGAAATCGGTTGGTGGCCTTTGGGGCGAGCCTCCATCTGGCAGCGTTTGTCATGCGGTCCGGGCTTGGCGCCGTTCTCGTCGCGCAGGTGAACCTCGATGCGGGTGAGGTCTTCTTCGTAACGTTCCAGCGAGTTCTGCAGTGTGCTGCGGACCCACTGGTCGAGCCGGGCGTTGCCTTCGAAATGGTTGCTGCTGTTGACCTGGATTTGCATGATTCAATCCTTATTCAGCTTGCTCGCATGGAGGCGCGCCCAGGTCCTTGAGACCCTTGGAATTTCTGCGCCTCTTGACTCTAAGGTCAGGCAACCGGGAGATGAATTCAAGCCCTTTTTGAAAATAAATTTTTTGTTGCAAATGGGGCTGCTGTGCAGCCCTTCGCGGGCACGCCCGCTCCCACAGGTTGCGCGTCGGTGCAGAAATGCACTATCCCTGTGGGAGCGGGCATGCCCGCGAAGGGCCGCACAGCGGCCCCTTACGGTTGGTCAGAATTCTACCGAGGTCTGCACATACAAGGTGCGCGGCTCACCCACATACTTGCCCTTGTTGTTGTCATCATAAGAGCGCGTGTAGTACTCGCGGTTGAACAGGTTCTTCACGCCAACCGCCACTTTCAGGTTCGACAGCTGCGGGCCAAAGTCGTACCCGGCACGGGTGCTGACCAGCATGTAGCCAGGGATGCGCCCGGTGCTGCCGTCGGCACTTTCGGTGCTGGTATTGGCATTGTCGGCGTACTGGCTGCTCTGGAAGCTGCCGTCCACATTCAACTGCCAAGGGCCCTCGGTGTAGCCCACGCCCAGGTTGCCCTTGTGGCGCGACGAGAACGGCACCTGGTTGCCTTTGTTCGGCCCGTCTTCGCGGATGGTGGCATCAACGAACGCATAGCTGGCGTGCACGTCGAAGCCGGCCAGGGCCGGGCTCAAGCCGTCCAGTGCGTAGCGAACGCTGGTCTCGATACCCTGGTGGCGGGTTTCGCCACGGGCGATGACCGAGTCGTTGGTCTGGTTGCTTTCGTACTGGTTGTCGAAGTTGATCAGGAATGCGCCGATCTCGGCCTGCAGGTCGCCGCTGTCATAACGGGTACCCACTTCCCAGGTGCGCGCCTTTTCCGGTTTCACTTCGCCGCTGCTGACCCGGTTGGGCATCTGGCTGTACTGCACGCTGCCGAACGAGCCTTCGGTGTTGGCGTACAGGTTCCAGCTGTCGGTCAGGTGGTACATCACGTTCAGTGCCGGCAACGCAGTGTTGTAGCTACCCTGGTAGCGCTGGCCGTTGAGCTTGTTGCTCTGCTCGGAGTCGATCATCTCGTAGCGCACGCCGGGGGTAATGGTCCAGCGGCCGATGTCGATGCGGTCATCCAGGTAGATGGCGTGGGCTTCGGTGCTGCCACGGGTGTCGCGGTCGTTGCGGCTGGCGGTAGTCGGCAGGTTGCCGTTCAGCGGTTCGCGGAAGCGCAGTTCGTGGCCGGCTTCGTTGACATAGCGGTAGCCGATACCCAGCTCGTGCCAGCTGTCGCCCAGGGCCACGCCCTGCGAGAAGCGGGTTTCGATGCCGCGCACCCAGTATTCGCGTGGTGACAGCGAGACGAAGCTGCCTTGGTCCAGGTAACCGCTGCGCAGGGTCTTGGTGAAGAAGCTGTTGACGCTGAACTGGCGGTCGTCCTGCTTGTAGTCGTAGCCGAAATTGAACAGGGTGCGGCGGCCCCAGAACTTGTCTTTCAAACGCGTGGACTGGTACGGGTCGGCATCGAAGTCGGCCGTGCTCAGGCCGCCGGGCATGTCGGCTTCGCCCTCGTAGTACTGGGCCATGGCGTGCAGGCTGTTGGCTTCGTCCAGTTGCAGCTTGCCCTTGAGGATCAGGTCGTCGATCTGCGTGTCGCTGTGTTCGCGCCAATCACCACCGCGGGTACCGGAGTACAGCAAGGCGCCGCCCAGGCCGTTGGCGTTGGTACCGCCGACCAGCAAGTTGGCGCTGTTCTTGAAACCATCGTGGCTGGAGGACGGGCTGATCTGGTTCTGCATGGCCGCCTTGAAGGTGGCCTGCTCGGGGATCGCCCGGGTGACGAAGTTGACGATACCGCCAACGTTCTGTGGGCCGTAGCGCACCGCGCCGCCACCGCGCACCACATCCACGGCGTCCATGTTGCCCATGCTCAACGGTGCCAGCGACAGTTGCGGCTGGCCGTAGGGGGCGAAGGGCACCGGGATGCCATCCATCAGCACGGTGGAACGCGATGCCAGGCGCGGGTTGAGGCCGCGGATGCCAAAGTTGAGCGCCAGGTCATGGCTGCCGGTGCCGTTGTTGTCGGGGGCGTTGACACCGGGGATGCGGTTGAGCACTTCGCGGGCAGTGGTCGCGCCGTTGCGCTCGAACTCTTCACGGCGCACCACGTCGCGGGCACCGGGGTGCTCGAACACATTGTCCTGCTGCGCTTCGGCCAGCCAGTCGCCGACCACGGTGGAGGCGCCGAGCTCGACCGGGGCGTTGCCAGCGGGGCTACCGACGGGCTGCAGGCTGAAGGCGTTGTCGGTTTCCTGCCGCACCTGCAGGCCGCTGCCGCGCAACAGCACGTCGAGGCCTTGGCGCACATCGTACTGGCCGTCCAGGCCCTGGGTGCTGATGCCTTGGGTCAGTTGCGAGCCGAACGAGATCAGCGCACCGCTTTCGCGGCCGAACTGGTTGAGTGCGTCTTCAAGCGAGCCGGCGGCGATGTGGTAGCTGCGGGTTTCGGCATGGGCGGCAGGCATGGCCAGGCCGAGGGTGGTGGTGAGCAGCAGGGCGTGGAGCAGGGGGCTGGGGCGCAACGGCATGGGTCGGGTCCTGAAAGAGGGGTTCTGCCATGTCTGTCACGCGAGGTTGGGAAAATGGCTCAGTTGATTTGATTTTTTTTGCGGGTTTGTTCGTCATGACATTTTTGTCGCCTGTGAGACCGAGCGCCGCCCGCGCGGCGCTTCGCGGGGCAAGCCCGCTCCCACATTTGTTTCGGGCCAGTATCTTCTGTGTCGCCGGCGCGCGACCGCCTTGCCATTCCAACTCGATAGCGAGGCGTGCGCCGAGGGGCCGCGCGCCTTCAGATCAGGAATAACTGGCCCGAAACAAATGTGGGAGCGGGCTTGCCCCGCGAAGCGCCGCGCGGGCGGCGCTCGATATCCGCCCCCCTGCAAAAACAACGTCGGCCACCTGGTAGCCATCACACTACATCCACCGTCACCCAATACCGAGTAAACCGCCGCACCCGCACCGGCAGCGCGACTTCCAGCATTTGCAGGATGCGCTCGCTGTCATCCAGCGGGTACGACCCGGAAATGCGCAAGCCGGCGACCTTCTCGCTGCACCCCAGTTGGCCGTGGCGATAGCGCCCAAGCTCGGCAAGAAAATCCGCCAGGCGCATCTGCGAGGCCACCAGCATGCCATCGACCCAGGCGCCGACATTGCGGTCCAGCGCCGAGATCGCCTGCCAGGCCCCCGTGAAGCGTGCCTGCTGCCCAGCCAGCAGCGGTTGCCCCGCGACGCTGGCCACACCCTCGAACACCGACACCAGGCTGTAGCCGTCGAACTGGCGCACGTTGAAGCGCCCGCTGTCCAGGCGTAATGCCCCTTCGCCGGTACGCAGCAGCAACGGCCGGGCATCGCTGGCCACCTGCAGCGCCAGTTCGCCTTCGAACAGCCGCACCCGGCGCTGTTGGCCGTCGAAGCGCACATCCGCAGCACTGCGGGTGTTGAGCTGCAGCACGCTGCCGTCCGCCAGTTGCATGCGGCGGCGCTGACCGACCGGGCTGCGGTAGTCGGCAAGCAGCCCGGGCAACGGGTTTTGCTGTTGCAGCCCAAGCCCCGTGGCACTGGCTACGCCGACCAACAACAAGGCCTTGAGCGCCCGGCGCCTGGCCGGCGAAGGTGGAGCCTGAAGCGTTGCATGCACCACCGGCGACGACACCCCGCGCAGTCGCTGGTTTACCTGTTGGATATGCGCCCAGGCCCGCTGGTGCTCGAGGTCAGCCTTTAACCAGCGGTCGAAGGCCAGTTGTTGCGCCTGGCCAAACTCATCGCCCTGGGACTCGATCAGCCAGTGCACGGCCTGCTCCGCCACCTGCGGGGAAAACGAGGCGTTCACAGGGCGAAGTAGCAGCGCATGGCCGCCTTGCTCAGGTAGCGCTTGACCGTGGCCAGCGAGATACCCAGTTCGCGGGCGATTTCACCCTGGCCCAGGCCATCGACCTGTGCCAGCAGGAAGGCGCGCTTGACCAAGGGCGGCAGGCCGTCCAGCAGGCGGTCGAGCTCCAGCAGGGTCTCGAAAATGATCGCCTTCTGCTCCTCGCACGGTGCGACCTCTTCCGGCACCTGCGCCAGCGCTTGCAGGTAGGCGCGCTCCAGCTCCTGGCGGCGAAAGTGGTTGCACAGCACGCGCTTGGCTACCGTTACAAGGAACGCGCGCGGCTCGACCAGTTGCGGTGCTTCGCGGGCCTGCAGCAGGCGCAGGTAGGTGTCCTGCGCCAGGTCCGCGGCGCTCTGTGGGCAGCCCAGGCGGCGGCGCAACCAGCCGGTGAGCCAGTTGTGGTGGGCGTGATAAAGGCCTTCGACCGTGGATGAAAGCGCGCTGGGCACCGTGATACTCCGGCGCTGTACAGCGCAACTGGTAGTAAGAATTGTTCGCATTGTATTGACTGGCGGGTTTTTCGGCAATCGTCAGCCGTCTGCGGGCTTTGCTTATGAGAATTGAAATCATTATTATTGCACCCCCAAAAAACGCCCGGACCTTCGCCATGACGCGCAAAACTGCCGGCCTCCCGCTCAGCTATCGGCTGGCCGTTGCCTCACGCAGCCTGGCCGCGCTGTTGGGTGGCTACCTGCTGGCGTCCATGGCCAGCGTCTGCATTGCCCTGGTGGCGCCGTTGCCAAAGGTTGATGCCACGCTTACCGGTCTGTTGTTGTCGTTCGTCTTCTACCTGCTGGCATTCATCTGGTGCTTCGCGTGCCGTAGCGCCTGGCGTGCCTGGTTGGGCGTACTGGCGCCAAGCCTGCTACTGGGGATGATCAGCGGCGTTGCCTACTGGATGAAAAACCCATGAAAGAAGGCTTCCGCCAGGCGATGGCCTGGCTGCACACCTGGACCGGGCTGATTTTCGGCTGGCTGTTGTTCGCCATCTTCCTCACCGGCACGTTGTCGTATTTCAAGGAAGAAATTACCCACTGGACACAGCCCGAAGTACGCAGCCATGCCCTTGACCCGCTGCATAGCCTGGACATGGCCCAGCACTACCTGCAGGACCATGGCGGGCATTCGGGCACGTGGTTCATTCGCATGCCCAACGCACGCGAGGCGGCCTTGAGCGTGGGCTACCGCGACCCTGATAGCGGGCAGCGCGGGTTCGTGAGCAAAACCCTCGATACACAGACGGGCCAGCCGGTGGAAGCACGCGACAGCCGCGGTGGCGAGTTCTTCTACCGTTTCCACTTCCAGTTGCAGATGCCTTACCCGTTCGGCCGGTGGCTGTCGACGTTCTGCGCCTTCATCATGCTGCTGGGGCTGGTTACCGGCATCATCACCCACAAGAAGATCTTCAAGGAGTTCTTCACCTTCCGCCCCGGCAAAGGGCAGCGCTCCTGGCTGGACGGGCACAACGCCATTGGCGTGCTGGTGCTGCCGTTCCACCTGATGATCAGTTACAGCAGCCTGGTGCTGTTCATGTACATGGTGATGCCGGCGGGGATCATGGCCAGTTATGGCAATGACACCGAAAAGTACTTCAACGACCTGTTCGGCCGCAACGACGCGCCGAAGGCAGCCCAGGTGGCTGCGCCGCTGGTGCCGCTGCCGAGCCTGTATGCCCAGGTGCAGGCCCTGCAACCCGGCGCGCGCATTGGCAACATCCAGGTGCAAAACCCGGGTGACAGCAATGCCCGCGTCACCTTCACCCAATCGGCTGCCGACCACGTGGCTTACCGGCGCAGTGCCAACTGGACCTTCGACGGCGCCAGTGGCGCGCTGCTGAGCCAGGGCAAGCCCGAGAGCGGGGCGATGATGACCGCCTTCAGTTTTGCCGGGCTGCACATGGGCAATTTCGCCGGGCCTTGGCTGCGCTGGCTGTACTTCTTCTTCGGCGTGGCGGGTACTGCGGTGATTGGCACGGGGCTGGTGATGTGGTTGGGCAAGCGCCAGCTCAAGCACGCCAAGAGCGAGCACATGCCGGGTGAGCTGCGCCTGGTGGAAGTGCTGAACATTGCCAGCATGAGCGGCTTGTTGCTGGCGGTGGCGAGTTTCTTCTGGGCCAACCGCCTTTTCCCGATGGGCTTCGAAGGCCGCGCCGAGTGGGAGGTCAATGCCTTCTTCATGGCCTGGGGCCTGTCGCTTGTGCATGCCGTGCTGCGCAGTGGCCGCAGGGCCTGGGGCGAGCAACTTGCGGTGGGTGCGCTGGCCTTTGCCTTGCTGCCATTGCTCAACGGCCTGAGCACTGATCGGGGCCTGAACCATTCGCTGCTGGAAGGTGACTGGGCCATGGCCGGCTTCGACCTGACAGCCCTGGCAACCGGGCTGTTCCTGGCCTGGCTGGCCGGCAAGATGCTGCGCAGCCCCAAACCGGTGGCAAAGCGCCCACGTGTGGCGAAAAAGCCGAGCAGCGAAACGGCGGAGGCGAGCTGATGCTGGGTAACGCACTTATCGCATTCGCAGGTTTTGTCGCCTTGTGCCTGGCCATGGAAAAACACTTCAGCGACTTGCTCGGGCGCAAGCCGCGCTCTGGGCAGTTGCGGCTGTTGCGTATCGCCGGTTGGCTGTTGTTGCTGCTGTCGCTGGTCCTGAGCGTGCATTTGCGTGGCTGGGCCCACGGCCTGGTGGAGTGGACGGCGGTGATGATGGCCGGGGTGACCTTGTGGGTGTTCGGGCTACCTTACCAACCGCGCCTGCTGCTGGGCCTGGCCGCCGCCAGCGTGGTGCTGGGGCCGTTGCTGGCCGTGTTTGCAGTGTGACCCTGTGAGCGAGCCGGGGGACATGACCGAACTGGACGCCGAGAATGGCGGCGGGCGTGCCCGTTTCGTCCAGGTTTTTCTGGCCCAACGGGCGCGCATGGAGGCGCTGGTCAGCCGCCGGGTCGGCTGCCGTGCCACGGCTTCGGACCTGGTCCAGGAACTGTTCCTGCGCTTCTGGCGCCGCCCCGAGGTCAAGGTCGAGGCACTGGATACCTACCTGCTGCGTTGCGCCGGCAACCTGGCCATCGACCACCTGCGCAGTGAAGGCAGCCGGGAGCGTGTGGCAGAAGCCGCCTTGCCAGTGGACGAGATGGCCACGGCCCAGGCACCCGAGCAGGCCCTGGAGGTGGACCACGACCTGCAACGCATCGAAGCCGCCTTGCGTGCCTTGCCCGAGCGCACCCGGCAGATCTTTCTGCTCAACCGCATCCACGGCTGCAAGTACGGCGAAATCGCCAAGGCCATGCAGTTGTCCCAGAGTGCCGTGGAAAAGCATATGATGCGCGCCCTTGAAGCGTGCAAGGCCAGTGTTGCCGAGCCCGCGCCCACTCCACGCCGGCCAGGGAGCGCCCGTCGATGAGCAGCATGCCCCCCATTACCGAGGCGCAATCCCAGGCAGCACTGCAATGGCTCAGCCGCATCAACGAGCAGCCCGCGCAAGCCGAAGGGGCGGCGTTCAAGCGCTGGTTGCTGGCCGACCCCGGGCACCGTGACGCCTACCAACAGGCCCAGGCACTGTGGCAGAAAAGCGCCACCCCGGCTTTGCTGCTGGCGGACGAGGAACACGACGCCCTGCAGCGCTACCTCGATGCCATGGCCAGCCCGCCGACCCGCAGCCCGTGGCGGCGCGTGGCGGCACTGGCAATGGCGGCCTGCCTGGTGCTGGCCGTGGGTGTTGCCGGTGGCTGGCACCCGGGCTACTGGTTACAGGACTTGCAGGCCGACTACAGCACTGCCGGGCAGATTCGCCAGGTGACCTTGGCCGACCAGTCGCAAGTCACGCTGGATGCGGGCAGCGCCATTGCCGTCGATTTTGCCCAGGGTGAGCGCCGTGTGCGGTTGCTGCATGGCGCGGCGTTCTTCCAGGTTACACACACCGGCGAGCCGTTCCTGGTGGAAGCTGCCGGTGGCGAAGTTCGAGTGCTCGGCACCCAGTTCGAGGTGCGTGAGCAAGGCGAGGGCGCCCAGGTGACGGTGCGCAGCGGGCGTGTGGGGGTTAGCCCTGCGCAGGGCACCTTGGCGCGTGAGCTGACTGCCAACCAGCAGGTGAACTACAGCGCAGACAGGGTAGGCGACACCCAGGTTGTGGACAGTGACAACCGTCTGGCCTGGCGGCAAGGGTGGCTGAACTACTACCAGGCGCCGCTGGCACAGGTGGTCGAAGACCTCGGGCGTTATTACCCGGGGCGCATTGTGTTGCTGGATGGCGAACTGGGGCAGCGCAAGGTCAGTGGCAGTTTCCCGGTGGGCGAGCCACTGCTGGCGCTGGATTCGCTGGGCAAGGTGATGGGCTTTTCGCGGCAGACGGTGTTGGGGCGTTTGACCTTGGTTCGGTAGTTACATGCACCGGCCTCTTCGCGGGCACGCCCGCTCCCACAGGTATTGCGCAAGTCCCTGTGGGAGCGGGCATGCCCGCGAAGAGGCCGGCGCAGGAAAAATATTTTCAGAAAGCGGGTGAGGTAACAGGACGTGGCATCCGTGTAATGAGTGGAAGTGCGATTCATTCGCAATCATCACCCTCTCACAGGTCAGCGTCCATGAAGTTCTCCTCGCTTTGCGTCCCTCTCTGGTTCGGCCTTGCCATGCTCCCGGCCATTGCTGTCGCCCCCTTGGCCAGTGCCGCCGAGCACCAGCAGACCTATGCCTTCGCCCAGCCGGCCCAGCCCCTGGCCCAGGCGCTCAACGCCTTCAGCCGCACCACCGGCCAGAGTGTGGTCTACACCCTGGAACTGCCGGGCGTGCAGGCGCCGGCACTGAATGGCCGCTTCAGCGCCGAACAGGCCCTGCAACAGCTGCTGGGCAACGCCGGGCTGGCCTGGCGCCGGGTCGATGCACGTACCCTGACCCTCGAAACCGCAGATACCTCCGGCGCCCTCAACCTGCAGGCCACCACCGTGACCTCGCAAATGGACGTGTACAGCTATCAACCGCCGGCCACCGCCTCGATCATGCGCGGGCAGGGCCCGAACCAGGACATCCCCCAGGCCATCAACGTGGTACCGGCCCAGGTCATCCGCGACCAGGCCCCGCGTAACCTGGATGATGCCCTGGCCAACGTCAGCGGCATTACCCAGGGCAACAACTTTGGCGGCACCTCCGACACGGTGATGAAGCGCGGTTTTGGCGACAACCGCGACGGCTCGATCATGCGTGATGGCATGCCCATCGTGCAGGGCCGCAGCCTCAACGCCAGCACCGAGCGGGTCGAAGTGCTCAAAGGCCCGGCCTCGCTGCTGTACGGCATCCAGGACCCGGGCGGGGTGATCAACGTGGTCAGCAAGCGCCCGCAACTTGAACAGTACAACGCGCTGACCGTACGCGGCTCCACCTACGGCAGCGGCAAGAATGGCAGTGGCGGCGGGTTCGACAGCACTGGCGCACTGGGTGACAGCAACTTCGCTTACCGGCTGATCGTCGATCACGAAGACGAGGATTACTGGCGCAATTATGGCGTGCACCGCGAGTCACTGGTAGCGCCGTCGCTGGCCTGGCTGGGCGAAGACACCCAGGTGGTGCTGGCCTACGACCACCGCGAATTTCTTTACCCGTTCGACCGTGGCACCGCATTCGGCAACAACGGCCACCCGCTGAATATCCCCGCCACGCGTCGGCTGGACGAGCCGTTCAATGACATGGAGGGGCGCTCCGACCTGTATCGGCTGGAAGTCGACCACCAGCTGGCCGACGACTGGAAGCTGCACTTTGGCTACAGCTTCAACCGCGAAACATACGATGCAAGCCAGGTGCGGGTGACCGGGGTCAACGAAGCCAAAGGCACACTGACGCGCAGCATCGACGGCACCCACAACGCCATGAGCCGCGACCAGTTCGCCACCCTCAGCCTGGCCGGCAATGTGGAGTTGGCCGGCATGCAGAATGACCTGTTGTTCGGCGTCGACCATGAAGACCGCAAGGTGTATCGCGGCGACCTGATCCGCCAGACCGCACGCTCCACCTTCAGTTACCTCGACCCCGTTTACGGCCAGGAAGTGGAAGGCACCAGCGTACGTGCCAGTGACAGCGACCAGACCGACAAGCTGCGTACCGATGCACTGTTCGTGCAGGACGCGTTGCACCTGGATGATCACTGGATCCTGGTGGCCGGCGCACGCTTCCAGCAGTTCGACCAGTATGCCGGCCGCGGTCGACCGTTCACGGCCAATACCGATAACAGCGGCCAGGCCTGGGTTCCGCATGCTGGCATTGTCTACAAGGTCGATGACCAGCTGTCGTTCTATGGCAGTTACAGCGAGTCGTTCAAGCCCAACTCCAGCATTGCGCCGCTGACGGGCGGCGTAGTACTGGACTCGTCCGTTGCGCCCGAGGAAGGCAAGTCGTGGGAGCTGGGCGCCAAGCTGGACATGCCCGGCCGCCTGACCGGTACCTTGGCGCTGTTCGACATCACCAAGCGTAATGTGCTGGTCGCCAATTTCGACAGCGGAACCGGCGAGACGGTCTACAGCAATGCCGGCGAGGTCAATTCAAGAGGCGTGGAACTTGACCTGACCGGCCAGCTCAGCGAGCACTGGAGCCTGATCGGCAGCTATGCCTTTACCGATGCCAAGGTGACGAAAGACCCGGACCTTGAGGGTAACCGCCTGCAGAACGTGGCCAGGCACACGGGCTCGTTGTCGGCTGTGTACGACTTCGGCAGCCTGTTCGGTGGCGACAAGCTACGGTTCGGTGCTGGCGCACGCTACGTGGGTGAACGGGCGGGCAACTCGACCAACACCTTCGACCTGCCGTCGTACACCGTGGCCGATGCGTTCGCTACCTACGAGACCAAGCTCGATGAGCACAATGTCCGGCTGCAATTGAACGTGAAGAACCTGTTCGACAAGGTGTACTACAGCTCGGCGGTGAACCAGTACTTTGTGGCGATTGGCGATGCGCGGCAGGTGAGCTTGTCGAGCACCTTCGAGTTTTAGGAGCAGGGGGCCGCTTTGCGGCCCATCGCCGGCAAGCCAGCTCCCACAGGTATCGCGACAACTTCAAGCCTGTGAGAATCCTGTGGGAGCTGGCTTGCCGGCGATGGGCTGCAAAGCAGCCCCAATGTCACAGGCTGAAGGCCAAACGGTATTCTCCTGGTGTGGCACCCATCGCCTGGCGGAACCGGTTGCTGAAATGGCTGGCACTGGCAAACCCGCAGAGCAGGGCAATTTCCCCCAGCGGCATCGCCCCCAACTGCAACAGCTCGCAAGCCCGGTGCAGCCGCCGGGCCAGCAGGTACTGGTGCGGCGGTAGCCCGAAGCTGGTGCGGAACATGCGCGCAAAGTGGTATTCGGACAGGTTGCAGCGCAAGGCCAGTTCACCCAGGGTGATGGGCTGGTCCAGGTGCGCCTCGATGTAATCGACCAGTTGCCGGCGCAGGTTGGGCGCCAGCCCGCCTTTCAGGCGCAGGCCCTGGCGCAGGCCGACCTGGCTGAGCAGCGCATGGTCGACGATCTCGTGCGCCAGGGTACTGGCCAGCAAACGCTCGCCGGGCTCGTCCCAGTCCAGGGTGATCAACTGGCGAAAGCGAGTGGCCTGTTGCGGGTCGTCGAGAAAGGTCGCTTCCTGCAACTGCAATTCACGTGGTTCACGGTCGAGCAGGCGCACGCAACCCAAGGCGAACTGCGCCTCGCTCACATACAGGTGCGCCAGTCGGATGGCACCATTGACCACCCAGTTCGACTCCTGCCCGGCCGGCATCACGCACAGCTTGCCGGGCGCGCCCTTGTCGGCCGGGCGTTGGCGGCGGAAGGTGCCGGTGCCGTCGGCGATGTAGCACGACAGGGTGTGATGGGTCGGCGCCTGATAGTCGCGGGCATCGTCGCGGTTGCTCCACAACGCCGCCGCCAGCCCGTCGCCCAGCTGCGCGCTCAGCTCCAGCCGCGCGTGGGGCGAGGCATGCATGGCGTTGAACACTTGCAGCTGGGTGAGTGGGGTCATGGGCGGTTCCTCTTGCCTGCCATCCTACTGCCACTTGGGCAGGCTGACAGCTACCTGCGGGACAAAAGCGCAAGTTTGTGCAAGCTGCATGCGCCGCGCACGGTGAACACTGTTGGCACTGGCGAGGGCTGCGCCCTCGATCGCCGGCAAGCCAGCTCCCACAGGTACAGCGCCCGGCTTGGGGTTGACGCTGTCCCTGTGGGAGCTGGCTTGCCGGCGATGGGCCGCGCAGCGGCCCCGGGATGTAATGTCGATCGCCTGAGGAACTGCACCCATGAACCTGTCACTGTACCTGCTCACCGTCCTGATCTGGGGGACCACCTGGATTGCCCTGAAGCTCCAGTTGGGTGAGGTCGCCATCCCTGTCTCGATCGTTTACCGCTTCGCCCTGGCGGGGCTGATCCTGTTCGCCTTCCTGCTGCTTACCCGCCGCCTTCAGCCCATGAACCGCCGCGGCCACCAGATCTGCCTGGCCCAGGGCTTGTGCCTGTTCTGCGTCAACTTCATGTGCTTTCTCACGGCCAGCCAGTGGATTGCCAGTGGCCTGATCGCCGTGGTGTTCTCCACCGCCACGCTGTGGAACGCACTTAACGCACGGATGTTTTTCGGCCAGAAAATCGCCAGCAATGTGCTGGGTGGCGGGGCCCTTGGCTTGCTTGGCCTGGGCTTGCTGTTCTGGCCCGAGCTTTCGCACCACAGCGCCAGCCGCGAGACGTTGTACGGCCTTGGCTTGGCCTTGCTCGGGACGCTGTGCTTCTCGGCGGGCAACATGCTTTCGAGCATGCAGCAGAAGGCTGGGCTCAGGCCCATGACCACCAATGCCTGGGGCATGGTCTACGGGGCGATGATGCTGGCGGTGTATTGCCTGGCCAGCGGTATTCCTTTCGACATGGAATGGAACACCCGCTATATCGGGTCGTTGATGTACCTGGTGATACCGGGCTCGGTGATCGGCTTCACTGCCTACCTGACCCTGGTCGGGCGCATGGGGCCGGAGCGGGCGGCATACTGCACGGTGCTGTTCCCGCTGGTGGCGCTGAATGTGTCGGCGGTGGCCGAGGGGTATCAGTGGACGGCGCCGGCCCTGATGGGGCTGGTGGCGGTGATGGCGGGGAATGTGCTGGTGTTTCGCAAGCCCAAGGCCAAGGTGGCTGATGGGTTGGTGGTGGCCAAATAGATAATGTGTTGTCTGCACTGGCCCTTTCGCGGGTGAACCCGCTCCCACAGGTATTGCACAGGTCCTGAGGGCTGTGGGGTATCTGTGGGAGCGGGCTTGCCCGCGAAGAGGCCGGTGCAGGCGATAGAAGGCTATCAGCCCTTCCAAACCTGCGGGTTCACCAGGTCCCGCGGCCGCTCACCCAGCAGTGCCGCGCGCAGGTTTTCCATCGCGCGGTTGGCCATGGCCTGGCGGGTTTCGGCAGTGGCCGAACCAATGTGCGGCAAGGTCAGCGCATTGGGCAGTGTGAACAGCGGTGAATCGCTCAGCGGTTCTTTCTCGTACACATCCAGGCCAGCCCCACGAATAGTGCCGTTCTGCAGCGCCTCGATCAGCGCGGCTTCATCGACCACCGGGCCACGGGCAATGTTGATCAGGAATGCGCTCGGCTTCATCAGTTTCAGCTCACGGGTGCTGATCAGCTTGCGGGTTGCGTCGGACAGCGGCACCACGATGACGATGAAGTCCGCTTCTGCCAGCAACTCATCCAGGCTGCGGAACTGCGCACCCAGCTCCTGTTCCAGCGCGGTCTTGCGGCTGTTGCCGCTGTACAGGATCGGCATGTTGAAACCGAACCGCCCACGGCGGGCAACGGCAGCGCCAATGTTGCCCATGCCGACGATACCCAGCGTCTTGCCATGCACATCGCTGCCGAAGTGCGCCGGGCCCACGGTGGCCTGCCAGTTGCCGGCCTTGGTCCAGGCATCCAGCTCGGCGGTGCGCCGGGCGCAGCCCATGACCAGCGAGAAGCCCAGGTCGGCGGTGCTTTCGGTGAGCACGTCGGGGGTGTTGGTCAGGGCGATGCCACGCTCGTTGAAATAGTCCAGGTCATAGTTGTCGTAACCGACCGAAACGCTGGACACCACCTCCAGCCTGGCCGCGCCTTCAAGCTGGGCACGGCCGAGCTTGCGGCCAACGCCGATCAGGCCGTGGGCCTCGGGGAGGGCTTCGTTGAACTGGGCATTGATGTCGCCGAGCTTGGGGTTCGGCAGGATCACGTTGAAGTCTTGCTGCAGGCGCTCGGCCATGGCCGGGGTGATACGGCTGAAGGCCAGGACGGTCTTTTTCATCGGGCTACTTCTCTGCAAGGCGGTGGACGGTGGGGGCTTCTTCGCGGGCATGCCCGCTCCCACAGGTAATGCACAGGGCTTGAAGGTGTGCCGTACCTGTGGGAGCGGGCGTGCCCGCGAATGGGCCTACATTGGTTAGCAACCTACCATTGTCTACCACCGCCTTGCAGCTGCTTTTAGTTGGCGATCAGCACCTGATGGGTTTTCAGGTCTGCCTCATGGGCTGCGAGAATCTCCGGCAGCGAGTTGCGCAGGTACTCGACCCAGGTCTTGATCTTGGCATCCAGGTATTGCCGCGATGGGTAGATGGCGTACAGGTTCAGCTCCTGCAGGCGGTACTCGGGCAGCACCCGCACCAGGCTGCCATCACGCAGGCCGTCGATGGCCGAGTAAATGGGCAGCACGCCTACGCCCATACCACTGCGGATCGCGGTCTTCATGGCGTCGGCGGTGTTGACCATGAACGGCGAGCTGGTGATGTTGACCATTTCCTGGCCTTCCGGCCCGTCGAACAGCCACTTTTCCAGCGGGATCACCGGGCTGACCATGCGCAGGCAGGCGTGCTTGAGCAGGTCGGCGGGCTTTTGCGCGCTGCCGTGGCGGGCAATGTAGCCGGGCGAGGCGCAGACGATGCTGTAGGTAATACCCAGCCGCTGGGATACGAACCCCGAGTCGGGCAGCTCGGTGGCCAGCACGATGGACACGTCATAGCCTTCGTCGAGCAGGTCGGGCACGCGGTTGGCCATGGTCAGGTCGAAGGTCACGTCTGGGTGCGATTCACGGTAGCGGGCGATGGCATCCACCACGAAGTGCTGGCCGACCCCGGTCATCGAGTGCACCTTCAACTGCCCGGCAGGGCGGGCGTGTGCATCGCTGGCTTCGGCTTCGGCTTCTTCCACATAGGTAAGAATCTGTTCGCAACGCATCAGGTAGCGCTTGCCGGCTTCGGTCAGCGCAATGCGGCGGGTAGTACGGTTGAGCAGCCTTGTTTGCAGATGGGCTTCCAGGTTGGAGACCGCCCGCGACACGTTCGCGGTGGTCGTATCCAGTTGTGCCGCCGCAGCGGTGAAGCTGCCTAGCTGGGCTACGCAACTGAAAGCACGCATGTTTTGCAGGGTGTCCATGGGTCACTCTCAATGTAGAGGACAAAATTGTGTCACGAAGTAACGGCAAAAAGCTGAAAAGTTACCTTCGACCAAAGGCGGATTATCGCTGTTTCGGTAACAAAGATTCGCAGGAATCTGCGCTTATCGCCAGTGCTGTCGCCCCCTAGAATTGCCCGGCCCCTTCACCTCTTCCTCGGGAAATCGCAGCTGTGCCGCGTCGCATCATCAGAACGCTCAATGCGTTCAGTGCCTGTGCCCTTGCCCTCACCTTGAGCGGCTGTATCGGAACCTGGGGCATTGCCCCGCAAAGCAAGACGCTGCAAGCCAATACCTTGACCACCGACGCGGCCATACGCGAAGCCGCGACCGACGCCCATTGGCCCGACCAGCAGTGGTGGCACGGCTATGGCGACCCCCAGCTGGACCGTTGGGTTGCCCTGGCAGTGGCCGGCAGCCCAAGCCTGGCCATGGCTGCCGCGCGGGTGCGCGAAGCCAAGGCCATGGCCGGTGTGGTCGAGTCGGCAGAAAAACTCCAGGTCAATGGCCAGGCTGCGCTCAAGCGCCACAACTGGCCTGAGGACCAGTTCTACGGCCCGGGCGCACTGTCGGGTGCCAATACCTGGGACAACAACGCCGCTTTCGGCTTCAGCTACGCACTCGACCTGTGGGGCCGCGAACGCAATGCCAGCGAGCAGGCTGTGGACCAGGCGCACATGAGCGTTGCCGAAGCCCGCCAGGCGCAGCTGGAGCTGCAGAACAACGTGGTGCGTGCCTACATCCAGCTGAGCTTGCACTTTGCCCAGCGCGATATCGTCAAGGCCGAGCTGGAGCAGCAGGAGCAGATCCTGGCCCTGGCCAAGCGCCGCCTGGACGCCGGCATCGGCACCCATTTCGAAGTCAGCCAGGCCGAATCACCGCTGCCGGAAACCCACCGCCAGCTCGATAGCCTGAACGAAGAAATCGCCCTCACCCGCAACCAGTTGGCCGCATTGGCCGGCAAGGGCCCGGGGGAGGGCGCACAGTTGCAGCGCCCGACCCTGGCCCTGGCCGCGCCGCTGAAACTGCCGTCCAACCTGCCTGCCGAGCTGGTCGGCCAGCGCCCCGACGTGGTCGCCAGCCGCTGGCAGGTGGCTGCGCAGGCGCGTGGCATCGACGTCGCCCATGCCGGCTTCTTCCCCAATGTCGACCTGGTGGGCAGCCTGGGCTTCATGGCCACCGGCGGTGGCCCGCTGGAGTTCCTGACCGGGCGCAAGTTCAACTACAACGTCGGCCCGGCCATCAGCCTGCCCATCTTCGACGGTGGCCGCCTGCGCTCGGAACTGGGTGTGGCTGCGGCGGGGTATGACGTGGCCGTGGCACGTTACAACCAGACCGTGGTTGGCGCGCTGAAGAACATCTCCGACCAACTGATCCGCCGCGAGTCGATGCAAGAACAGTCGCATTTCGCCGCCGAATCCGTCGCTGCCGCGCAGAAAACCTACGACATCGCCATGGTCGCTTTCCAGCGTGGCCTTACCGACTACCTGAACGTGCTCAATTCGCAGACCTTGCTGTTCCGCCAGCAGCAGGTGCAGCAGCAGGTGCAGGCTGCCCGCCTGATTGCCCATGCCGAGCTGGTCACCGCCTTGGGCGGTGGCCTGCAGGCTGGCCAGGATGTGCCGAAGGAGCAACGTCAGGCCGCGCCGAAAACCCCGGCCACCCTGGCCATTTTCGACAAGAAGCCGGATAACGCCGAATGAGCACTTCCAGTTTGCCCGTGCGCTGGCTGCAAAGCCTGGAATGGCGCCGGGGCTTCTTTGCCTGGGCGCGCACCGACGGGGTGACCTGGGTGTACATCTTCAAGGTGCTGGCCGCCGCCTTCATCACCTTGTGGCTGGCCATGCGCCTGGAGCTGCCGCAACCGCGTACGGCGATGATCACTGTGTTCATCGTGATGCAGCCGCAAAGCGGGCATGTGTTCGCCAAGAGCTTCTACCGGGTGCTCGGCACCCTGGCCGGTTCGGCGATGATGGTGGCGCTGATCGCCATCTTCCCGCAGAACACCGAGCTGTTCCTGCCCAGCCTGGCCCTGTGGGTGGGGCTGTGCTCGGCCGGCGCCATGCGCTACCGCACCTTCCGCGCCTATGGCTTCGTGCTGGCCGGCTACACCGCGGCCATGATCGGCCTACCGGTGTTGCAGCACCCCGACCAGGCGTTCATGGCGGCGGTATGGCGGGTGCTGGAAATTGCCTTGGGCATCCTGGTTTCGACTTTTGTCAGTGCCGCAATCCTGCCGCAGTCGGCCAGTGCTGCCATGCGCAACGCCCTGTACCAGCGCTTTGGCGTGTTCGCCGGGGTGGTGGTCGAGGCCTTGCGTGGTGACAGCCAGAAAGACCGTTTCGAGAGCAGCAACGTGCGCTTCGTTGCCGAAGCGGTCGGCCTTGAGAGCCTGCGCAACGTCACCGCCTTCGAAGATCCGCACATGCGCCGCCGCTCTGGCCGCCTGGTGCGGATGAACAGCGAATTCATGGCCATCACCACGCGCTTCAACGCCTTGCACCGTTTGCTGGAGCGCCTGCGCGCCCGTGGCCCGTTGCAGATCGTCGGTGCCATTGAACCGGGGCTGAATACGCTGGTGGAACTGTTGCAGCCCTATGTGGGCCGGGCGCTGACCGATGCCGATGCGCTGCGCCTCACCCTGGAGCTGGCCGCCTACAAGGAAGGCCTGCAAGCCCAGGTGCGTGGGCTGCGTGCCGAGTACCTGGCGACCGAGCCCAGCGAGGCCGACCTGCTCGACTTCCACACCGCCTTCGAGCTGCTGTACCGCTTTGTCGACGAAATGTACAGCTACGCCGAAACCCACGCTTCGTTGGCTGCGCACAAGCACGAGCGCGAACAGTGGGATGAGCCCTACGTGGCGCAGACCAGCTGGCTGGTGTCGCTGGCCGCCGGCGTGCGGGCGTCGGCGGTGTTGTTGCTGCTGGGCAGCTACTGGCTGCTCAGCGACTGGCCCAGCGGCGCCATGATGACCCTGATCGCCACCGTCACCGTGGGCCTGTCGGCGGCCTCGCCGAACCCCAAGCGCATGTCGTTCCAGATGGCTTGCGGCACGGCCATCGGCGCCTTTGTCGGCTTCTTCGAAACCTTTTTCGTGTTCCCCTGGATCGACGGTTTCCCCCTGCTGTGCATGGTGTTGGCGCCGGTGTTCGTGCTGGGCGCATTCCTCTCGTCGCGCCCGGCCTATGCGGGGTACGGCATCGGCCTGCTGGTGTTCTTTGCCATCGGCTCGGTGCCCAACAACCTCACCGTGTATGACCCGTATAGCTTCATCAACGACTACATCGGCATGGTCATCGGCATGTTCGTCTGTGCCGCTGCCGGTGCGATCATCCTGCCGCCCAACAGCCGGTGGTTGTGGAGCCGCCTGGAGCAGGAACTGCGCGAGCAAGTGCTGTTCGCCATCAGCGGCCGCCTGCGTGGTATCGGCACGGCCTTTGAAAGCCGCACCCGCGACTTGCTGCACCAGGCCTATGGTCTGGCGGCCGGCAAGCCGCAAGTACAGAGCCAGTTGATGGGCTGGATGTTCACCGTGCTGGAAATCGGCCACGCCGTGATCGAGCTGCGCAAGGAACAGGCCCGCGCGCCGGTGCACCCGGCCTATGCCGAATCGCAGCCCTGGCGCCAGGCCATCCGCGTGATGGGCCGCGCCCTGGCACGGCTGTTCCTGCAACCCAGTGCCAGCAATCACGAACGTGCGCTGGTGGCGGTGGACCATGCCATTGCCCGTGTGCAGGCCACTGACGAGCCGTTTGCCCGGCACTTCGACACCTCGGTGCTGCGCCGTGCACAAAGCTACCTGCACTTCATCCGTTCTTCCCTGCTGGACCCACAGTCGCCGCTGGTACCGGCGAAAGGACTGCAAGATGCTGCGTGAAAGCATGCCCCGTGAAATCGCCTTCCATGGCGTGTACATGCCCACCATGACCCTGATGTTCCTGTTCGCCCTGGGCCTGGCCTGGGGCCTGGACCGGTTCATCGCCAGCCATGATGGCTACCGCTTCTTCTGGCACCCGGCGCTGCTGCGCCTGAGCCTGTTCGTCTGCCTGTTCGGCGCCCTGGCGCTGTCGCTCTACTGGTGAGAACCCTTCGATGAAAAAGTTTTTCAGCCTGATCGCTACCTTGCTGGTGCTGACCGCCGCCGTGGTGATTGGCCGCCAGTTGTGGCTGCACTACATGACCACGCCCTGGACCCGTGACGGCCGCGTGCGTGCCGACATCATCAACGTTGCCGCCGATGTGCCGGGCTACGTGGTGGACGTGCCAGTCAAGGACAACCAGCGGGTGAAAAAGGGTGACCTGCTGATCCAGATCGACCCCGAGCACTATCAGTTGGCAGTCGACCAGGCCAAGGCCATGGTCGCCTCGCGCAAGGCCACCTGGGAAATGCGCAAGGTCAACGCCAAGCGCCGTGCCGACATGGACAACCTGGTGATCTCCAAGGAAAACCGCGACGACGCCAGCAACATCGCCAACTCCGCCCAGGCGGACTACCAGCAGGCCCTTGCCGAACTGGCGGCTGCCGAGTTGAACCTCAAGCGCACCCACATCGTGGCCACGGTGGACGGCTACGTGACTAACCTGAACATCCACAAGGGCGACTATGCGCGTACTGGTGAAGCAGTGATGGCGGTGGTCGACGAGAACTCGTTCTGGGTGTACGGCTTCTTCGAAGAGACCAAGCTGCCGCATGTGAAAGTAGGTGACCAGGCCGAGTTGCAGATGATGAGCGGCGAGCGCATCAAGGGCCATGTGGAGAGCATCGCCCGCGGCATCTACGACCGCGACAACCCGCAAAGCCGTGAGCTGATTGCCGATGTGAACCCGACCTTCAACTGGGTGCGCCTGGCGCAGCGGGTGCCGGTGCGGATACATATCGATGAAGTGCCGGAAGGGTTTTTGCTGGCGGCGGGGACGACGTGTACGGTGGTGGTGAAGCCGAGCGAGGGGTGAGAGATGGTAGGGGTTGCGGGTGCATGACTTGAGACTTTCAGGGCCTGTGGTATCGAGCGCCGCCCGCGCGGCGCTTCGCGGGGCAAGCCCGCTCCCACATTTGTTTCGGGCCAGTCTCGCCTGTGGCCGCGCGCGCGACCGCCTTGTTTGTCACACACGATATCGAGGTGGACTCTGAAAGGGGGCGCGCGCTGCAGGCTCAGGATAGATTGGCCCGAAACAAATGTGGGAGCGGGCTTGCCCCGCGAAGCGCCGCGCGGGCGGCGCTCGATCTCGCAGGCGAAAAACCTCTCAAGCCGATCACATGCTGGCCCACATGCTTTACCAGAGGCAAACCCCATGCAGGTCAGCCCGCAAGACCCACCAGCACTGGCACCTCAACCCGGTCGATCACCTTTGCGCTGATCGACGGATCCAGCATCCGCCCCAGCCGTGACAGGTGGCGGTGGCCCATGATGATCAGCTCGCAGTTCAGCTCCAGTGCCTTGGCCACAATGGCCTCGACCGGTTGCCCGGCAACCATGCAGCCCTGGCTGGTAAAGCCGGCTTGCTGCAACGCACGCACCGCCTCGGCCACGGCGTGGTCGGCATGCTGCTGTTCCTCGCAGGCTGCGGGGTATTCCTCCAGTTCCTCGGCGGTATAGGGCGCGGGTTGCTCGTGCACGGCGAAGGTGGAATCGATGGCCAGCAGGATGTGCAGTTCGTGTTCGGCGGGGCGGCAGTAGCGGCGGGCGAGGGTGAGCAGGGTGCTGGAAGCGGGGGAGGCGTCGATGGCGATCAGGACGGGGGTGGGCATTGGGGATCCTTGACTGAGGCTGGCTGATAAGTCTGCAGGGCCGGCCCTTTCGCGGGCATGCCCGCTCCCACAGGTACTGCGCAGCCTTCGGATACTGTGCGGTCCCTGTGGGAGCGGGCGTGCCCGCGAAGAGGCCGGACCTGGCTATGTTTCATTTATCGCCGATCACATTCGGGGAATAAATGCCCCACCACGCACGAGCGCATTGCGTCTGATGCAATCCCCCAACCTGCTACCATCGCCATTCCCCAACGCTGTAACGGAAAACGGCCATGCAACTCCCGGACATGAACCTGCTCATTGCCCTCGATGTCCTGCTCGATGAAGGCAGTGTGGTCGGCGCGGCACAGCGCATGAACCTGAGCCCGGCAGCCATGAGCCGCACCCTGGGGCGTATCCGCGACGCATTGGGTGACCCGATCCTGGTGCGCGCCGGCCGTGGCCTGGTGCCGACGCCACGGGCGTTGGCCCTGCGTGAACAGGTGCACGGGCTGGTGGAGCAGGCGGGGCAGGTGTTCCGCAGCCGTGACGATGTGGACCTGGCGAACCTGGACCGGGCGTTCAACATTCGCACCAACGACCTGTTCATCGCCCTGTACGGTGCCCAGTTGCTGCGCATGATGCTGGCCCAGGCGCCGCGTACGGTGTTGAGGTTCGTCCCGGAGGGCAGTGGCGACGATGATGCAGTGCTGCGCAACGGGCAGATCGACCTGATCATCAGTTCAGCCGTTGAGCTGGGCCCGGAAATCAAGGTCCAGAGCCTGTTCAATACCTACTTTGTAGGGCTGGCCCGGGAAGGGCACCCGATCTTCGATGCCCCCATCACCCCACAGCGCTTCGCCAGCTACCCGCAGATCAGTGTGTCCCGGCGCGGCCGTGCCAATGGGCCGATCGATGTGGCGCTGGCCGCTCACAAGGTGGAGAGGCGGGTGGCACTGATCACCACGAGCTTCCATTCAGCCATGTTCTCGTTGCCGGATTCGGACCTGATCCTGCCGATACCGGCCAATATCCTTAACAGTGTGAACCGGCTGAAGCTGCCATTGCGGTCGTTTGAGATCCCCGTGCCACTGGAGAAAGTGAACGTCAAACAGGCGTGGCACCCGCGGTTCGACAACGACCCGGCCCACCGGTGGCTGCGCCAGACGCTTAAAGCATGTGGCAGCATAGACCCGTGAAACCGGGTTGGATTCTTCGCGGGCACGCCCGCTCCCACAGGGGCATCGCAGCTCCTGAGGGCAGTGATGTCCTTGTGGGAGCGGGCGTGCCCGCGAAGCAGGCGACTCGGTCCTGAAGTGGATTGCGTCTGACGCAACATAACACTACCGAGAATTCAGTTTTCGTCAGCATTCGACCTTCTTAGACTTGCTCCAGTCGCAAATTTGTTGCTGGAGATGTCTTCCCATGAGTTCCCTGTCCGCCCCGTCTGCCGCCATTGCCGCCGCCCCCGCGCCGGCTGCCCCCGCGCAGACGGCGTTCGGCCTGCAGGTGGTAGTGGGGCTGTTCGGTGTATTGCTGGCCGTGTTGTGTGCGGGCCTCAACGAGTCGGTGACCAAGATTTCCCTGGCCGATATCCGTGGGGCCATGGGCATCGGTGCCGACGAAGGCGCCTGGCTGCTGGCGGTGTACAGCGCCGCTTCGGTTTCGGCCATGGCCTTTGCGCCCTGGCTGGCCACCACCTTCTCGCTGCGCCGCTTCACCATGAGCGCCATCGGCCTGTTCGCCGTGCTCGGCCTGCTGCAACCATTCGCCCCCAACCTGCACAGCCTGATGCTGCTGCGCGTGCTGCAGGGCTTTGCGTCTGGCGCCTTGCCGCCGATGCTGATGAGCGTGGCCCTGCGCTTCCTGCCGCCGGGCATCAAGGTGTACGGCCTGGCCTGTTACGCCCTTACCGCCACCTTCGGCCCCAACCTCGGCACACCGCTGGCGGGGTTGTGGACCGAGTACGTGGGCTGGCAATGGGCGTTCTGGCAGATCATCGTGCCGTCGGCGCTGGCGATGGCCTGTGTCGGTTGGGGCCTTCCGCAAGACCCGCTGCGCCTGGAGCGTTTCAAGCAGTTCGACTGGCGCGGAGTGCTGCTCGGCCTGCCGGCCATCAGTTGCATCGTGCTGGGCCTGTCGCTGGGTGATCGTTGGGGCTGGTTCGACTCGCCGCTGATCTGCTGGCTGCTCGGCGGTGGCCTGCTGCTGCTGGTGCTGTTCATGTACAACGAATGGTCCGAGCCGTTGCCGTTCTTCCAGTTGCGCATGCTGTCGCGGCGCAACCTGAGTTTCGCCCTGGTGACCCTGGCCGGCGTGCTGATCGTGTTGTCCGGCGTGGGCAGCATTCCGTCGGCCTACCTGGCGCAGATCCAGGGTTATCGACCGGCGCAGACCAGCCCGTTGATGATGCTGGTAGCCATGCCGCAGCTGGTTGCCCTGCCGCTGACCGCAGCGCTGTGCAACATCCGTGCGGTGGACTGCCGCTGGGTGCTGGGCATCGGCCTGGCAATGCTGGCGGTGTCTTGCGTGGGCAGCAGCCTGCTGACCAGCGAGTGGATCCGTGGCGACTTTTACCCGTTCTACCTGCTGCAGGTGTTCGGCCAGCCCATGGCGGTGCTGCCACTGCTGATGCTGTCGACCAACGGCATGACCCCACAGGAAGGCCCGTTCGCCTCCAGCTGGTTCAACACCGTAAAAGGCCTGGCCGCAGTGATCGCCGGTGGCTTGCTGGATGCCCTTGGCACCCTGCGCCGGCATTTCCATTCCAACCACCTGGTGGACAGCCTGGGTAACGCTCCGCTGATCGACGACAACAGCGCAGGCCTGGCCAGGCGCATCCACGACCAGGCGCTGGTACTGACCTCCGCCGACCTCTACCTGGTCATGGCCTGCATCGCCGTGGCCCTGATCTGCCTGATTCCTTTCGTGCCTACCCGGGTCTATCCGCCGCGTGCGGTGGCCTGAACCCTGGATGAATTCGAGACCCCCTGAAATGACCAACAAGCGCAAAACCCTGTTCATCGGCTCGGTGCTGGCCGTGGCTGTCCTGGCTGGCATCGTCGGCCCGTGGATGCTCGGCAGCGACCACCGCCAGAGCACCAACGATGCCTATGTAATCGCCGATTACACCGTGGTCGCGCCAAAGGTGGCCGGCTTCATCAAGGAAGTGCTGGTGGAGGACAACCAGCAAGTCACGGCCGGCCAGTTGCTGGCGACCATCGATGCCCGTGACTACCAGGCCGCCCTGGACGCCGCACAGGCGCAGTTGCTGGTAGCCCAGGCGCAAAGCGCCGATGCCCGCGCCACCCTCGAGCGCCAGGCCGCCCTGATTGCCCAGGCCGAAGCCGCCGTGAAAGCCGCCCAGGCCGAGGCAGCGTTCGCCGACCACGAGGTCAACCGCTACAGCCGCCTGGCCGAGCAGGGCGCCGGTACCGTGCAGAACGCCCAGCAGGCACGCAGCGGGGTCGACCAGGCCCGCGCCCGCCTGGCCAACGCCCAGGCAGCGCTGGTGGCGGCGCGCAAGCAAGTGGACATTCTTACGGCCCAGGTGGCCAGTGCCGATGGCCAGCTCAAGCGCGCCGAAGCGGGCCTGGAAAAGGCACAGCTCGACCTGTCCTACACGCGCATCACCGCCCCGGTGGACGGCATGGTTGGCGAGCGCGCCCTGCGGGTAGGCGCCTACGTCAACCCGGGCGCCCGCCTGCTGTCGGTGGTGCCGTTGCAGCAGGCCTATGTAGTCGGCAACTTCCAGGAAACCCAGCTGACCCATGTGCAGCCTGGCCAACCGGTAAACATCACGGTCGACACCTTCTCCGGCGAGAAGCTGCAAGGCCATGTAGAAAGCATCGCCCCGGCAACGGGCGTGACCTTCGCCGCCGTGAAGCCGGACAACGCCACTGGCAACTTCACCAAAGTGGTGCAGCGCATCCCGGTGAAGATTGTTTTCGATGACGGCCAGCCGCTGCTCTCGCGCCTGCGGGTGGGCATGTCGGTGGAAGCGACCATCGATACCCGTGGCGACACGCTGGACGGCAAAGAGGTAACTGCACGATGAAGCCGGCATTACGCTTGAGCCCTTTGCTGCTGGCTGTGTTGCTGGCGGGTTGCACGATGGGCCCGGACTTCCAGCGCCCCGACACCCAGGCCCCGCAGCAGTGGGCACCGTTGCAAGGCGAGGCGGCGGCCAGTCAGCCGCAGGCCGAAGCGCTGGAGTTGCGCTGGTGGGAAACCTTCCATGACGCGCAGCTTGGCGCCTTGATCCAGCGGGTTGCCGAACGCAACCTCGACCTGCAGATGGCCAGCGCCCGCCTGCTGCAAAGCCGCGCCTTGCGCAGTAGCGTGGCGGCGGATGAAGTGCCGTCGGTAGACGCGAACGCTGGCTACAGCCGTGCCCGCAACAGCGCCGAAGGCCTGAGCGACCCATCCGGCAAGGCGGGTAAAGAGGCTTACAACCTGTGGCAAGGTGACCTGGTGGCCGGTTGGGAGCTGGACCTGTGGGGCCGTGTGCGGCGTCAGGTCGAGGCTGCCGATGCCACGGTCGAAGTGGCCGAGAATGACCGCCGTGGGGTGCTGCTGGCCCTGCTGTCGGAAACAGCCGGCAACTACATCCAGCTGCGTGCGGTGCAGCACACTATCGAGGTGACTCAGGACAACCTCGAGGTCGCCCGGCACAGCCTGAAACTCTCTGAAAACCGCCAGGCCGAAGGCGTCGCTACCCGGCTTGATGTGGCCCAGGCCAGCGCTCAGGTCGCTTCGATCGAGTCACGCCTGCCCAGCCTGGAAGCCCGCCGCGATGACCTGATCAACGCCCTCAGCCTGCTCGCCGCTGAGCCACCGCGCAGTTTGCAGGCCGAATTGTCGAAGGGCGGCGAGCTGCCCGCACCGCAACAGAAGTTTGCCATCGGCTTGCCGTCCGAGCTGGCCGAGCGCCGCCCGGACATCCGCCAGGCCGAGGCCCGCCTGCATGCTGCCACTGCCAGCATTGGTGTAGCCAAGGCCGATTTCTACCCGAGCATCCGTTTGTCGGGCAGCATCGGTTTTCAGGCGATGCAGCTGTCCGATTTCGGCGCCTGGGATTCGCGCCGTTTTGCCTTCGGTCCGCAGTTGTCTTTGCCTATCTTCGATGGTGGCCGCCTCAAAGGCGCCTTGGAACTGCGCGAGGCGCAGCAGCAGGAAGCAGCGCTGAACTATCGCAAGGTGGTGCTGGCTGCCTGGCATGAAATCGACGATGTGCTACGCCTGTACAACGCCAGCCAGTTGCGTCGTGACCATTTGGCCGAGGCCGTGCGGCAGAACCGCATCGCCCTGGAGACTGCCCAGCGCCAGTATGTGGAAGGGGCGGTGGACTTTCTCAATGTGCTGACCGTGCAGGGGGCATTGCTGGCCAGCGAGGAGCAGTGGATCGACAGTTCGGCGGCGGTTTCGCAGGCCCTGGTCGGCCTGTACAAGGCGTTGGGCGGTGGCTGGCAGGCGTTTGATGAGCAGCCGGTGAAGAAAGCATGAAAGCGGGGCCGCTTTGCGGCCCTTCGCGGGCACGCCCGCTCCCACAGGTTAGCGCTCGGTCCTGTGGGAGCGGGCGTGCCCGCGAAGGGCTGCAAAGCAGCCCCGACAACTGACCTGTTTACCTAGGAGGCACAGATGCACATTTCCCTGAACGGCAAGCGCGCCATCGTCAGCGGCTCCACCGCCGGCATTGGCCTGGCCATCGCCATCGGCCTGGCCGAGGCGGGCGCAGAAGTGGTACTCAACGGCCGCACCCAGGCCCGTGTCGACGAAGCCATCAAGGCCGTGCGCGAACGCCTGCCGCAAGCACGCATCATCGGCATTGCCGCCGACCTCGGCAGCAAGGACGGTGCGCAGAAACTCTTCGACCAGGTTCCGCACGCCGACATCCTCATCAACAACCTCGGCATCTTCGAACCCAAGCCGTTCTTCGAGATCGAGGATGAGGACTGGCAGCGCTTCTTCGACGTCAACGTACTCAGCGCTGTGCGCCTGTCGCGTCATTACGCCCAGGGCATGGCCGAGCGCAAATGGGGGCGGGTGGTGTTCCTGTCCAGCGAGTCGGCGCTGCAGATCCCGACCGAAATGATCCACTACGGCATGACCAAGACGGCACTGCTGGCGGTGTCGCGTGGGCTGGCCGAAACCCTGGCAGGCACCGGGGTGACGGTGAACGCGGTGTTGCCGGGGCCTACACGCTCGGAAGGCGTGGGCGATTTCTTTGCCAAGTTGGCGCAGGAGCAGGGTGTTTCCAGTGAAGCGCTGGAGGCCAATTTCCTGGCCGAGCACCGGCCGACTTCGCTGATCAAGCGGCTGGCGACGGTGGAAGAGGTGGCCAATATGGTGGTGTACCTGGCGTCGATGCAGGCCAGTGCGACCACCGGGGCTGCGCTGCGGGTGGATGGCGGGGTGCTGCGCTCCATTGCCTGATTCTGGGTTGCCTGCGCCGGCCTCTTCGCGGGCTTGCCCGCTCCCACAGGACTAGTGTGCTCCCGAAGCTGGTGCAATACCTGTGGGAGCGGGCGAGCCCGCGAAGAGGCCAGTACAAGCAGCCGAAAATTCAGAGCGGACGCAGCAGCCCGAACCGCTTGCGTAACGCCCAGTCCAGCACCCGCCGTGGCAGCACCCGGGCCATCAACGGCAACGCCGTGCTGCCATTGCCCAACCGCACCACCGCTGGCACCGGCGACTTGCTCACCGCCGCCAACACCCCCTGGGCAAAAACCGCCGCCGATGTCGGTTTGTCCTGCGATGCCCGCGCCCGTGCCTGTACATGCTCGCGCAACGGCCACCACGCCGAATCCGCCGCCAGCACCTGCTCTGCCTGGCGCTGGGCGTTGTTGGCGAACTGGGTGTCAATCGCTCCCGGCTGCACTTCCATCACCTGCACACCAAATGGCGCCAGTTCCAGGCGCAAGGCATCGCTCAGCGCATGCACGGCAGCTTTAGAAGCGCAGTAGGCGCCGGCGAATGGCGTGACCAGCACGCCCGAGACACTGCCGATGTTCACCACCTTGCCGCGTGAGCGGCGCAGCAGTGGGAACAAGGCGCGGGTTACGCCTACCACGGCGAACACGTTGGTTTCGAACTGCTGGCGCAGGGCGTCCACGCCGCCATCGAGCAACGGGCCCATGGCGCCGTAGCCGGCGTTGTTGATCAGGATGTCGAGGCTTGGCAGCTCCTCGGCCAGGCGGGCCACGGCCTCGTTGTCGTTCACATCCAGTTGCCGGGCGGTGAAGCCGGCGGCGTTCAATACCTCTACATCTTCAGCCTTGCGGGCGGTGGCCCAGACATTGTGGCCGGCATCGCGGAAGGCGTCGGCCAGGGCGCGGCCGATGCCGCTGGAACAACCGGTGATCAGGACGGTGGGCATGGTTGGGGCCTGTCTTCAGGAAGGATAGGTTTTCCTGTGCCGGCCTCTTCGCGGGCAAGCCCGCTCCCACAGGTGCCCCACAGCTTTCAAAGCCTGTGCAGTACCTGTGGGAGCGGGCTTGCCCGCGAAGAGGCCGGCACAGGCGACAAATCAATTGGCAAATGTACCCTGCAGGTGCTCAGCCCGAAACTCCAGGGTCTGCGGCCGGTACCCGGAGCGCACAGGAGGCAATGGCAAACAGTCTTTCCACTCCGCCCCGGGCTGCAGCTCACCCGGCCCACGGTAGCGCGGGGCATTGTAGGTATTCTCGGCCAGGTTCACGGTATCACCCGGCGCATACGCCGCCACCCGCCAGCGCAGCTCGGTAAGCGGCACGCTGTTGCCGTTTTTCATGCGAACTTGCAACGCACGGTCGGCAGGGCATTGCTCGGGGGCATACACGAGGCGCAAGTCCAGGCGGGCCAGTCGTGAGGTTTCGCGGTTGTCCTGCCACACGACAAACAGCGCCACCAGGCCCAGGCCACACACGGCGGCCAACGAAATCGGCAGGGCCTTGGCCGGGTAGCGCAGCAGCAGTACCAGCCAGGTAAGAATGAGGAAGGCACCGATGATCATGACGCTTGCAGACCTTGGTTGCGCGGGGTCTGACCATCGTAGCCCGAAATGGGGTGGGGCTCAAAAGCGGGAGGGCTACGCCCTCCAATCGCGACACAAGGCCGCTCCCACATTGATCGGCGTACGCAGGCCTTTGTGGGAGCGGCCTTGTGTCGCGATAGGGCCGCAACGCGGCCCCGGGGGTTCGCTTACTGCGCGATGGTTTTCACCGAAACCCCTCGCTCGACGGGTGTGGAGGTTCGCCCATACACATCCTCGAAGCGCTCGATGTCATCCTCGCCCAGGTAGCTCCCCGACTGCACTTCGATGATCTCCAGCGGGATCTTGCCCGGGTTGCGCAGGCGGTGGATGGAGGCAATCGGAATGTACGTGGACTGGTTTTCGGTCAGCAGGAACACGTTCTCGTCGCAGGTGACCTCGGCAGTGCCCGACACCACGATCCAGTGCTCGGCGCGGTGGTGATGCATCTGCAGCGACAGGCTGGCGCCCGGCTTGACGGTGATGTGCTTGACCTGGAAGCGCCCGCCCATGTCCACCGAGTCGTACGAGCCCCACGGGCGATACACTTCCAGGTGGTTCTGGGTTTCGGTGCGGCCCTGTTCGTCGAGGGTTTTCACCATCTGCTTCACGCCCTGGACCTTGTCTTTGTGGGCGATCATCATGGCGTCCTTGGTCTCGACCACCACGATGTTTTCCAGGCCGATCACCGACACCAGCTTGCCGTTGCCGTGGATCATGCAGTTGTGGCTGTCCTGCACCACCACGTCGCCCTTGGTGACGTTGCCGTTGTCGTCCTTCTCGTGCACTTCCCACAGCGACGACCAGCAGCCCACATCGCTCCAGCCGGCCGACATCGGCACCACACAGGCGCGCTGGGTCTTTTCCATCACGGCGTAGTCGATGGAGTTGTCCGGGCAGCAGGCGAAGGTGGCTTCGTCGATGCTCAGCACATCGTCGTCTTCCTGGCTGCGCTCCAGGGCCAGCACGCAGGTGTCGTAGATGTCGCCTTCGTGCTTTTTCAGCTCTTCGAGGAAGCGGCTGGCGCGGAACAGGAACATGCCGCTGTTCCAGAAGTAGCCACCGGCCTGGACGAATTCGGCAGCGCGCTTCTCATCAGGTTTTTCAACAAACTGGGCCACCCGTGCCACGCCTTCGGGCAGCAGCGCGTCCTGGCTGGAGCGGATGTAGCCGTAGCCGGTTTCCGGTTTGGTCGCCGGCACGCCGAACAGCACCATCTCGCCACGCTCGGCGGCCACGGTGGCCAAAGCCAGGGCGCGTTGCAGGGCCTTCTGGTCATCGATCACATGGTCGGCTGGCAGCACCAGCATCAGCTCGTCGCGGCCTTCGTTGACCAGCTTCATGGCGGCCATGGCCACGGCGGGCGCGGTGTTGCGGCCGAACGGCTCCATCAGGATGCCCTGGGTTTCCAGCTTCAGTGCGCCGAGTTGCTCCTGGACGATGAACTTGTGGTCCTTGTTGCAGACCACGATCGGTGAGTCCATGCCTTCGAACACCAAACGCTCGATGGTTTGCTGGAAAAGGGTGTGTTCGCCGGTCAGGGCCAGGAACTGCTTGGGGAACTGCTTGCGCGACAGAGGCCACAGACGCGAACCGCTACCACCAGAAAGAATTACCGGGATCATCATGTTTCTCCAATAGTCGTTTAGAGGCAGGGGGGATCAGTTGCTAGCCACGGGGCGAGTTACCCACACCGGCGACAAGGCGTTGCCGGAACCTGTTACATACAGCACCGCGGCCTCGCCGCGCTCCAGGGCGACGGGTTTCACGTCGCCGACTTTCTTGTCTCCTTGGAACAGCGCCAGGTTGACCTTCACCGGGTTGATTTCACGTTCACCACGGCCGTTGGCGGCCACCGGCTTGACCACTTCGGTCTTGCCGTCGGCGGTTTTCAGGGTCAGTTGCTGGTCGCTCAGGTTCTGCACGCGCACCAGGGCTTTCTGCTTGTTCTTGAACGGCGGTTCCTCGATCAGCTGCGGGTTGCCGCTGCTGCTGTTGACCAGGGTGTAGTACTTGTCCGAGGCCAGCTTCACCGGCACGCTCTTGCCGCCGACCTGGGCGGTGTAGTCGCCACCGGGCAGGAAGCTGAAGTCGCTGCTGGCCTGGGCGCCAACCTGCTTGATCTGGGTGTTGCCGACGCTGGCGGCAGCCGGTGCGCTGGCGGCGTTGAACAGGCGTACGAAGGTCGAGCCTTTTGGCGCGCTTGGGCCGTACAGCGCAGCGTCGGCACCGGCGAAGGCCTGCATCGAAGCAAGGGAAAGGCCGGCCGCGAGGGTGAGGGCTTTGGCAATGGAAGTCTTGGTAGTCATGTGCATTTCCTCTCTATCGTTCAGTGGTTCGTCCGGGTGGACGACAAGGCCAGGTTTTCTTCGGATTTACGGGCGTTTTTCAGCTGCGCGATCCACTGCGGATCGAAGCTGCCGAGGTCGGTTTTCATGGGCAGGTAACGTTCGGGGAATTCCCACACCACCACTTGCGGGGCGGCGTTGTTGAAGGCATCGCTTTGCAGGTACTTGAGCATTGGCAGCAGCGGGCCATGGCCGTCTTCGGCGTAGTTGGCCACGTCGCTGCGCAGGGCCTGCTGCAATGCACCCAGGAAGTTCCAGTGCGGGTTGGCGCTGTAGCTGGTGCCTACCAGCGCCACCGGGATTTCGTTGTTGGCGAACAGCGCGTCGTCACTGTCACCCGCGGCTTCTGCCGGGCGGGTGCTGCGCTGTTGCAGGTTGTCCGGGGTTGGCAGCAGGTTGCTGAACAGCGGGTCGAGCGGCAGGAAGTTGGTCAGGTCGCCTTTGTAGGGAGCGCTGCTACCGGCTTCGGTAACGAAGGTTTGTGGGTCACCGTTGAGCAGGTGCTGCCGGCTTACCGCCTCTGCCAGTGCCTGGGCGACGGCTTCGGCGCCCATCGGGGTCCAGTGGGTGTCGGTGCGCAGGAAGACCTGGCCGCGAGCCTTGGCTTGTTCCATGGCCGCTTGCAGGTCCGGGGCAAACACGTTGGCCTGGCGCACCTGGGCGTGGAACTGGTTGTACAGGTCGTCGTGCAGGCTGGCCGGCTGCTCCTTGCCCAGGTATTCCGAATAGATACGCGCCTTGGCCGGCACGATGGCCAGCACCAGCTGGCTGCCATGCTGCTGCAAGGTGTCGCGCACGCCGCGGATCAGCGCCAGGTTTTCCTGCATCTGTTGTTCGGCACCGGCGGTGGGCTTGAACTCCTCGTCGCTGAACAGCCACTGGTCGCGGCCCAGCACCACGCCGGGGCGGCCTTCGTTGAACAGCTTGAAGTCCAGCGCGGCCCAGAGGTTGGTGCCCAGGCGCTTGATCGGGAATTCGGCGTCGTAGTGGGTTTCGGCGGCCTTGGCCAGCTTGCCGTTGAGCACGGTCATCTGCTCGGTGCGCTGGAAGCTTTGCAGGCCACCGGTGGACCACACGCCCATGCCGACCAGCAAGCCGAGGAACGACAGTGAATAGGTGATGCGTAAGGTACGGTTCATGTCAGCGGCCTCAGAACTGGAAGTACAGGAACGGCGAGTAGCTTTGCGCCGAAAGCTTGAGGATCGAGGCCACGAACAGCAGCAGCACCAGGGCGCGGGTCATGACCCGGGCCCAGTCCAGCCCGATCGATCCGTCCGCGTTGACCTGCACCGGGGCCGCTTTTGGCGCTGGCTTGGCATTGCGATAGAAGTCGCGCAGGCCGAAGAACGCCAGGGTTAGGTAGGCGATCACCAGCGTGGCCACTTGCAGGCCGGTGAGTTGGGCGCGGTTGAGTTCCGACAGCTGCCAGTCGCCAAAGCTGAACATGGCGCCGTACATGCGGCCGGCCACGTGCAGGTTTTCGGCGCGGAAGATCACCCAGCCGACCACCACCAGCAGGAAGGTGAAAGCCCATTTCACCGGGTTGAAGCGCTGCGGGTTGGTGTCGATGCCCAGCGCGCGCTCGATGGCCAGCCACATGCCGTGCCAGGCGCCCCAGATGATGTAGGTGAAGTTGGCGCCGTGCCACAGGCCGCCCAGCAGCATGGTCAGGAACAGGTTGCGGTAGGTGTTGAAGGTGCCTTTGCGGTTACCGCCCAGGGTGATGTACAGATAGTCACGCAGCCAGGTCGACAGGCTGATGTGCCAGCGGCGCCAGAACTCGGTGATCGACTGGCTGATGTACGGCTGCTTGAAGTTCTCCATGAAGCGGAAGCCCATCATCAGGCCCAGGCCGATGGCCATGTCGCTGTAGCCGGAAAAGTCGAAGTACAGCTGCGCGGTGTAGGCCAGTGCGCCAAGCCAGGCGTCGCCGGTGGTGGGGTTTTGCAGGGCGAAGCAGTGGTCGGCTACCACCGCCAGGGTGTCGGCGATGAACACCTTCTTGATGAAGCCCTGCATGAAGCGGGTGCAGCCTTCGGAGAACTTGTCCAGGGTGTGGGTGCGGTTGTTGAACTGGTCGACCAGGTCCTTGAAGCGCAGCACCGGGCCGGCGATCAGGTGCGGGAAGATCGCCACGAACGCCGCGAAGTCGATGAGGTTGCGGGTAGCCGGGGTGTCGCCGCGGTACACATCGATGATGTAGCTGATCGACTCGAAGATATAGAACGAGATACCGATCGGCAGCAGCACGTGGGTGAGGATGAACGGTTCCAGGCCGAACGAGCTGATGATCGCGTTGAGGCTGTCGACGCCGAAGTTGGCGTACTTGAAGTAACCCAGGATCGCCAGGTCGACGCCCACACCCAGCAGCAGCCAGCGTTGGGCGGGCTTGGTGCGCACACCGGCGGCACCCACTTTAAGGCCGATCCAGTAGTTCCACAGGGTGACACCGGCGAACAGGGCCAGGAAGTCCACGCGCCACCAGGCATAGAAGATGTAGCTCGCGACCAGCAGCAGCAGGTTGCGATAGCGTTGCCCGCTCAAGTAGTACAGGCCGAGGAAGATCGGCAAGAACAGGAACAGGAACACGTTGGACGAGAAGACCATCCCGGTTCTCCTTTTTGTTCACAGCATCCGGGGCACAGCGCCCCCCAAACCCCCCAGCAAAAAGCAGGAGGGCAACTTAGACCCCTGTGGGAGCGGGCAAGCCCGCGAACAAGGGCGAAGCCCTTGCCATGCACCGCGGTGGCTTCTTCGCGGGCATGCCCGCTCCCACAGGTACCGACCCCACAATGGGAGTCAGTTCATTTCTTGCTTGCGGCGCTCGGGTCGTAGACCCGGGTCAGGTTGCCGCCAAGGCGGAAGCTGTCGAACGGCTGCATGCCATGCTTGCGCTGCAGCGTGTCGCCGACGCACTGGTACAGCGCGCACCACGGTTCGAGCCAGGCGTACTTGCTGTCGACCTTGAGGTCTTTCATGTCTTGTTTTTCGCCCGCGCGTTCAGCGAAGTGCTTGGGATCGCGCGCGCCGTACAGCACGCCTTCACCCAGGCGCTGCAGGGCGAAGTTGTTCTCGCTGCGCAGGTCGACGTTGTTGGCCTGGGCAAAGCTGGCGATCATCGCCAGTGGTGGCAGGGCGTAGTTGTGGTAGGCCAGGGCGCGCTGCTTGCGCTTGATCTCGTTGGGCAGGAAACCCTGCTCGTCGACCTGGTTGGCGCCGATCTTGTATTCCTTCACGGCCCAGTCGAACAGGTCGCGACGGTTGGTAGCCACCGAGGTAGCCATGACCGACCAGGCGGCCCAGTAGCTGTGGTTGTTGATCTTCGCCAGTGGCAGGTTGCTCCAGTCGCGCATGGTTTGCTCGGCCAGGCGGGCGAACCATTTTTCGATCAGCTCGGCCTCGGCCTGGTGCGCGGCCAGCGGCTGCGAGTTGGAGAACTTCAGGCGCAGCCACGAACCACTCATGCTGCCCAGCGCCCATTTGCGCATGGACTTGCCAGTGTGGTTGTAGTTGTTGGACATCAGCGCATCGGCACGCGCCCAGGTACCCAACCAGGTCAGGGCGCAGTCGAGTTGCGCCGGGCGGCCGTCGCGCATGTACTGGTTGACCATCTTGGCTACGCCACGCTCCAGGGTGGTGATGTCCTTGGTGGAATCGCGGAAGGCCTGCTCGGAATCCTCGTTGAGGGTTGCCCGGGCACTGTCCGAACCTTCGTACTTGCTGCGGAACTGCAGCGCACCGGTGTACGGCTTGGGCGTGGCTTCGCAGCGGAAGTTACCGTCGCCGGTCTTGAGCTTTTCGATCCCCTCGTAGTACCCCTGTGGGGGAACCAGCGCAGCATGCGCGGCCCCTCCGAACAGGGCCAGCGCGAGCAGGGCGGGGCGGAAGATTCGCTTGAAGGTGGTCATGGGTCGCCTCACTGGCCGGCTTGCGCGGTTTGCGCAGGCCCGGCGAAGTTGTTGCGTTTGCAGAGCTTGGCTTCGACTTTCTGGGTGCCGCTTTCCGGCCCCTGCACCTCGAAGGCCAGCAGGCTCTGGCTGGCCCAGTCCTCGTCTTCGCGCATCTGGAAGACAAAGCGGCCGTCGGTGTCGGAGGTTTCCGGTTTTTCCAGCTTGATGTCCTCGTGGCGGCCGTTGAGGTACCACAGGGTGGCCTGCAACACCTTCACCGACGGGTCCTCGAACTTCACGTCCATTTGCATGTTGCGGTTGATCAGGTCCTTGATCACGCCGCCCTTGCCGTTGACCATCAGTTCGTTCTTGCCGGGCTTGAGGGTGGTGCTGGCGCTCATCAGGGCCGGGCGGTCGTCGCAGCCGTCGTCGAGCAGGCCAAGGATTTGCCGCCAGATGGTTTCCTGGTCCAGGCGGTACAGCGGGGAGAATTCCCAGATCAGGATCTTCGGCGGGTTCTTCTGGAACTCCTCGCTGCCCAGGTACTGGATCATCGAGCCTTCCAGGCCACCACCGGGGAACGCGACGTTGAGCACGTCGGCGCCGATGTACTGTTCGAGGAAGCCCGAGAAGTTGTAGTTCTTGCCACTGTGGCTGGTGCCCACCAGGGTGATCTGCGCGTTGCCACCGTCACCGAACAGGTCGTCGCCACCGCCGCTGGAGCCTTTGGGCTCGGTGGCGAACTGGTCCATGTACTGCACCGCATAGCTGGTGCCGCAGAGCTGGCCGGCGACGTTGTGCAGGGTGCCGGTCTTGCCCATGCGCCCGGATTTCTGGGTTTCGAATTCCTTGCGCGGAATGCCTTCGAAGGCCGGCATGTGGTGCACGGTGTCGGCCACGATTTTTGCTGCGCGCTCGGCACCATACGGCGTCCAGTGCTGGTCGCCGCGGAAGTAGAAATCCTTGCCCTGATCGGCAGCGGCCAGCTGTTCGTTGGTCAGCGGCGACAGGTCGGGCACGTTGTAGCCCATGCTGGCGAAGCGCTTGAGCATGGCCTGGTAGTTGCCCAACGCCTTCTGGTAATCGAAGGCGGCTTTCTCGGCCGGGTTGAGCATGTTGCGGTTCACCAGGCCACGGGTCGGCTGGTACACCACCACCAGTTCCACGCCGCGCTTCTTGAACGCGTCGTGCACCTGCTGCAGGCGCTTGTAGCCGGCCGGGGTGGTGTTGAACTCGGTGCGCAGGTCTTCGCGGGTACGGAACAGCCAGTCCCCCTTGGCCTGCACCAGCGTGGTGAAGTTCTGCTGATAGCGGGTGGTGTAGCGGCTGGCGTCATGCGCTTCGGGGCACAGCTGGCAGCACGGCTCGGCGCTGAAGGTGGGGGCCTTCACGTCATCGGCGCGCACGCCCTGGCTGATCGCCAGAAGGGCGGCGGACAGGCCCAGCAGTTTCATCAGGTGTGGGGTCATGGTCTGGGCTTCCTTAATCGATCATTTCGGTCTGGCGTTCGACCGGGTCGATCAGCACAGCCTTTTGCTGGCGCACCAGCAGGTCGAGGATTTCGTCCTGGCGCTCGCCGAGGATGCCGTTGAGGCTGATACCGCTGGCCTTGCGCGGGGCGAGCATCGACACCTTGTACAGCTCGACCGACAGCGGCGAGTCGATCGACAGCGGGCCGGAGCCGTTGGCCGTGAGCTCACCCCCCACCAGGATCAACGACACCTTGGTATCGAACGGGTCCAGGGCAATGTCGCGGTCGGTGTCGGACAGGTCTTTGATGTGGCCGTACACGCCCACCAGGCCGTTGGCCATGGCGACGTTTTCGTACAGGCGGATGTTCACGCTGTTACGCACGCGGATGCCGTGGCGGCGGTTGTTGATCAGCTTGTTGCCCCAGATCAGGTTGTCGCCGCTTTCGTACAGGGTGATGCCGTCGGTGTGGTTGCGGTAGATCTCGTTGTAGGCGATCAGGTTGTTGACGCTGTTACGGTCGATTACCACGCCCGAGAGCTTGTTGTCGTAGCTCTTGTTGTTGATGATCCAGCTGTCGTTCACCTCACGCGAAACAATGATGCCGTGCTTCTTCTTGGTGCCATGCACGGTATTGCCGGCGATGATCAGGCGGTGCGAGCGGTCGTGCGGGTCGATGCCGTAGACGATGTTGTCGCGGTAGGTGCTGTCCTTGACCACGAAGTCCTGGGTTTCGTAGCAGTAGAAGCCGTACCACATGTCGCTGAACTCCGAGCCGATGATCCAGCCGGTAGGCTCAGGGCGGCCCATGCGCTTGGCCATGTTCGGCGTGTACTGCGAGATGCTCACGCCATACGACTTGGACTTGGCGTAGCCGAAACTGGCCATCTTGGTATTGACGATGTAGGTCTCGGTGCCGCCCCACGACAGCAGGAACGGGCGGAATTCCTTGGGCGAGCGGAAGGTCGCCGGGCCATTGTCCTTTTCGCGCCAGCCGGTCACCTGGGTGTCGGTGACGAACAGCTTGCCGTCGTTGACCAGGAACGAACCGCCCTCCTGGGACAGGCGCAGCTGCTTGACCTTGCCGTCGATCTCGAGGATGCCCTTTTGCCCCACCACGATCGGCAGGCGCGCCAGGTACACGCCCGGCTCGACTTCGCTCAGGTACTGCTTGGGCACCTTCTTGCTCAGCTCCACCAGGTCGACATGGCCGTCGTCGACGAAAATCGCCTGGGGAATGCCGTGCTGGCGCTGCACCCACTCGGCCGCCTTGTTGTCACCACCGACGAACTCCTTGAGGGTGTCCTCCTGGAACATGCGGCGCAGGCTGACCTTGCCCTTGCGGCTACGGTCGATCTTTTTCTGCACGGCCTCGGCGGTGAAACCGGTCAGGTCAGGCAGCTTGGGCGGGTCCATCTGCAGCGGCTCGATCGGCGCGCTGGCCACGGTGTAGGTCTTGGCCTGCTGCAGTTCCTTGGCAATGACCTGAGGTTCTGCGGCGGCGACCAGGCCGCTGGCCAGCAGCAAGGCGCTGGCCAACAGGCTGTGACGTAAGTGCGGGTGAAGGTTCATCAGGTTTCTCCCGGCCTCAGAATCGCCAGATCACGTCGACGAAGGCGCGGTGCATGTACGAATCCGCTTCCTTGCCATAGGCGTCGCCCGGCTTGAACACACCGGCGCGCAGGCGCACCAGGGCGGACGGTTCGTCGATGGCTTGGCTCATCGATGCCGGCAGCAGGCCTTGCTTGAAGTACTTGGTCACGACCACGTCCATTTCCTGGCCAAGATCTTTTTCACCGTCGACCAGCTGGCGGTTGACGCCGTTGTCGTCGACGGTGGCATTGATGCCGCTGGAACCGATGTTCTGGTTGCCGTCGACACGCCAGAACTTGTGGTAGATCAGGCTGGCGTCGTAGTCGTCGCGCAGCTGCCAGGAGGCAAACAGGGTGGCGGCCTGCAGGTTGCCCAGCTCGCCACGGAACGCTTCGCCGAAGCGGTGCACGCGCGAGCGGGTGCCGGTGAAGTTGGAGCGGTTGCTCTCAAGGCCGGTCTGCTCGAAGTTGTTCGAACCGTCGTCGCCACCGCCGCCGCTGCCACGGGCGTAGGCCGCGCCGACCTGCCATTGCGGGTCCAGGCGCAGGCGAATGCCGAGGTCGGTGGCCCAGGCATTGACGTCGCCGCTCTGCTTGCCGGTGGCAACCTGGTCGTCGCCGACGGCCTGGCTGCTGAGGGTGTCACGGTCACCGGTCAGCCAGGTGACGCTGCCCCAGTAGTTGACGGTGTGGTCGTTGCGCCAGTTGTAGGCGTCGCTGTTGGCTTCCAGGCCCAGCCAGGTCAGGTCGCCGGTGCGGGTCTTGTCCAGTGCGTCGACGGTTTCACCCGGGTTTTTCAGGCTGCCGCTGTCGTGGGTGTGATGGGCGCGCACGCCTACCCAGTGGCCAGGGGTCCACTGGGTGGCGACGTTGCCGTAGATGTGCGTGCGGTCCTTGTCTTGCGGGGCCAGCTCGGTGAGGTCGGTGCGGTATTCGCTGAAGCGCTGGGCCACGCCCAGGTCGGCCTTGAGCAGGGTGGTGTCGAAGGTCCAGTTCAGCGCTTCGATGTTGGTGTCGCGCCACATGCCGTCGTCGCTGCGCAGGCGCTGGCGGCCGAGGCGCAGTTGCTCGCCGGGGTAAGCGGTGAGGCCGCTGTAGCCAACCCAGAACTCGCGCATGGCCAGGTAGCTTTTGTCGGGCTGGCGGCTGTCGTCACCGGTGTCGGTGGTGGTGCCGTCGTCGTTCTGGCGCAAGGTGTCGGTTTCGATGGTGTCGGTGGCGGCGACGGCCTGGCCCATGGCGTAGGCACTCCAGTTGCCGCGTTCGCCGTACACCCACGGGCGCAGGTCCAGGCCCAGGCCGTTGACGTCGCCGCCAGGGCGGGTGCCCAGGTCGCGGTCGTCTTCCGACTGGCCCGTGATTTTCACATCCAGGCCAAAGTTCTTTTCAGCAGTCATTTCCGCCAGGGTCGGGCAGGACCACAGCAGGGCGAAGCTCAGGCCGATGCCAGCTTTCACGAAGGGATTGAGCGTCATAGCGAGTCCTCACCGTCTACTTCTTTTTCGTCGTCTTGCAGGGCTTCCAGGGCCAACGTGCTGTTCGCGCCCTGGGCCATGCTGCCGCGCGCCTGCTTCTCTTGCGCCAGCAGTTGCTGGGCCTGGCTGCGCTGGTCTGGCGTGAGTTGCTGGTCGAGTTGTTGCAGCAGTTCGCTCGATTGCGGGGTCGGGTTGACCTGCGACAGCTGGGCGAATACCCAGGCATTACCCGGTTGCGGGCGGATGCCGTGGCCTTCGCTGAACAGTTGGGCCAGGGCGTAGTCGGCGCTGTTCTGCCCGCCACGGGCGGCGGCGAGCAGGTGGTCGACGGCCTTCTGCGGCTCGACGTTGCCCAGGTAGCCGCGGCGGTACAGCTGGCCCAGGTAGTAATGGGCGCTGATCTCGCCTGCGTCGGCGGCGGCTTGCAGGTGCTGCTCGGCCTTTTTGGCGTCGGCTGGCAGGGTCTTGCCTTCGTAGTACAGGCGGCCCAGCAGCAATTCGGCACGAGGCTGTTCAGCTTCGCGGCCCTTGTCGATGTAGGCCATCAGCTGGTCGGTGTCGCCCAGCTCGGGGAAGTCGTAGACCAGCTGTGCCAGGCTGACCCATGAGGCCGGGTTGGCCGGGGCGACCTGTTCGAGCAGGTCCTTGGCGGTTTTCTCGTCGGTCTGGCCGAGGCTGCGGTCAGCCAGCACGCGGGCGACGCTGTCGACCCGGGTGGCCGGCACCGCGCCACGGGCATAGGCGGCTTTCAGCTGGCCGAGCAGGGCGGCTTGCTGGTCGGCCTGGCCACGCTTCTGGTACACCGTGGCCAGTTCGACGTAGCAGATGTCGGTGCTGTTGAGGGCGGCCTTGCAGATTGTCTCCACCTCGCCCAGGTGCTGATCGTAGGTGCCTTGGGTGCGGTACAGCAGCACCTGGGCCAGGCCCGCTTCCGGGTTGCCGGCGGCGCGCCATTGGTCGATCTGCTGTTGGGCATTGACCTTGGGGAAGCTCTGCGGGTAGCTGAGGTAGAGCATCGCCAGCGGGATCAGGGTATTGCTTTCGCCTTGACGGGCGGCCTGCTTGAGCAGGGTTTCGGCTTCTTCGCGCTCGGCCTGGGTGCTGTCGGGCTTGGCCACCAGCAGGCGACCAAGGCGTGCCTGGGCGCGGGGCGACGTGGCCGCTGCGGCGCGGTAGGTGGCCTCGGCTTCGTTGATTTGCGACGGGTCGCGGGTGGCCACCTTGATGTCGGCCAGGCCCACTTGCGCTTCGCTGTAGCCCAGGTCGGCCAGGGCCTTGTAGTTGCGCTCGGCCAGGGCTGTGTCACCACGCTTCAGGGCTTCGTTGGCCAGGCGCTGGTCGGGCAGGCCGGCACAGCCGGCCAAGGCGATGGCCATGGCCAGACCACACAAACCAAGGTTCACACGGACCCTGTGGGAGCGGGCAAGCCCGCGAACTGGCATGGCCGACGATGCTGCCCATGCTGGCCTCTTCGCGGGCATGCCCGCTCCCACAGGATAGGTGTTGGTATCAGAGATCATCGTCCGATCCTCTTACAGCCCACGGGCCACGGCTTTGTCGATCAGCCAGTTCAGCGATGGGCCACGGTCGCTGTTGACCGCAGCCGGGCGGCCGGCCAGTTCGGCGGGCAGGCCGTCGTCAGGCTTGATCTGCACGCGAATGTCGGAAGCCAGGTCGTCGCTGTTGAGGCTGGCGCTGCTGACGATCTGGCCGGTGCGCACTTCGTCTTCGCCGGCCACCTGGAAGTTGACCCGGGTGCCTGGCTTGACCTCGTCGAACTGGCGGTAGCTGAAGCGCGCCTCGACCATCGGCGTGGTGGTGCGCGGGATCAGCTGGAAGATGGCCTGGCCCTTGGCGGCATACTGGCCGTCGTCCACCAGCTGCCGGGCGACCACGCAATCGCAGGGGCTGGTCAGGGTGCCGGACAGCTGCTTGCCGAACAGTTCCTCGATCTTCGCCGGTTCCAGCTGCGCGTCATCCAGGCTGCCTTTGAGCATGTCCAGCATGCTGGTGGTGAAGCTGGCCAGTGGTGCGCCCTTGGCAATTTGCCCGCCACCTTCGACCAGGCTGCTCACGGTGCCGTCGCGCGGCATGGTAATGGTGGTGGTCGGCACTGCGACCACACCGGCTTCGGCATGGCTGACGAAGTACATGCCGTACAGCGATTTGGCGACAAAGCCGAAAGCAGCGACGCCGACCACGAACACGCCCAGGGTGACGGTAACGGCCTTTAGCCGGCCGAAGGCGGTCAGGCCAGAGCCGCCGTCCTTTTGCTTGCGCGCCTTGGTGAAGTTGTCACGTTGCAGGGTGCTGAGCACGTCGCCGATGCTGATCAGCTCACCCGACAGGTGGCTGGTGATGATGTGCCGCAGTGTGGCGATGTCGCGGGGTTCGAGGTTCTGGAACTGCGCGCCGGTACGGCCGCTGTCCGGGTTGTACGAGCGCACCTGGAACTCGATGTCGATCGACAGGCCCAGGTTGTCGACCACGAACTGCAGGCGCCCGCGCAGTACATCGCCCACCGACAGTGGCTGCTTGGTGTGGAAGCTCAGGCCACCGGCAGAAAGGTCGTCGACCTTCACTTCGTGGGTCTGGCGCTGGGCGTCCAGGAACCGCAGCTTGGCGGGAATGCGCACCCGGGCGTGTTGGCGCTGGGCTTCGGACTCATGCACGACATTGACGTTCACGGCGGTATTCATGGGGTTTGTTCCTGTTAGATCCGATCCGGGTTGGGCTCACACGACCATGAACAGCACAGCAACGAAGATGCTGGCAGCCGAGAAGGTCATGGTCCGCGAGGACCAGGTGTTGAACCATTGTTGAAAGCTGGCGAGGTCACGCTTGAGGGCAGTGGGCTGACGCGTCCACGACTGCTTGTCGAGGCGGAAGAACACGTAGATCTTCATCAGCGCGCCGATGATCTGGTTGTAATAGAGAATCAGCGGGTAGGCCGGGCCGACGTTGTGGCCGCTGCACAGCAGCATGACGGTGAGGATCAGGCGGGTGATGCCGATCCACAGCAGGTACACCAGCAGGAAGGCCAGGCCGAACTTGAGGCTGGCGATTACCGCCACGGTCAGCCCCAGCAGGCTGGTCCACATCGACACGCGCTGGTCGAACAGCACGATGCTGGTGAACAGCCCGAGGCGGCCAAGGCCCAGGCCCAGTGCACGGGAGTTCTGCCGCAGGTTGTTGCCGTACCAGCGGTACATCAGCTTGCGGCTCGCCTTGAAGAAGCTCTTTTCCGGCGGGTGCTCAACCGTGTTGATGGCGGCGTCCGGCACGTAGAAGGTGTCGTAGCCCAGGCGCATCAGGCTGAACCAGCTGGACTTGTCGTCACCGGTGAGGAACTTGAAGCGGCCCAGGCGCCAGTGCATCAGCGAGTCGCTTTCGACGTCGGCGATGAACTCGGGGTTGGTCACCACGCTTGCGCGGAACATCGACATGCGCCCGGTCATGGTCAGCACGCGCTTGCTCAGGGCCATGGAGCACATGTTGATGTGGCGCTGGGCGAAGCGCAGCTTGTGCCACTCGCTCATGATGTAGCCGCCACGCACTTCGCAGAATTCGTTGGTGGTCAGGCCGCCCACGTTGGGGAACAGCTTGAACCACGGCACGGTCTTGCGTACCACGCCATCGGCCAGCACGGTGTCACCGTCGATCACCGCCACCACGGCGTTTTCGTCCGGCAGCATGCGCGAGATGGCGCGGAAGCCGTAGGCCAGGCCATCACGCTTGCCGGTACCGGCAATGCGCACGATGTCCAGCTTCACATGGGCCGGCGGGTTGTACTTGGCCCACAGGCTCTTCACCAGCAGTTCATCGGACATTTCCACCAGCGAGCAGACCACGGTGGTGGGGAAACCACAGTTGATCGCCTCGCGGATCACCGAGCTGTACACCTGGGCGGTGGTCAGCGCTTCGATGCGGAAACTGGTCACCATCAGGTACACATGCGACGGGGCGGTGGCATCGCCCATCTTCTGCACCTTGCGGCGCAGGTACGGGTAGACGATGTATAGGAAAATCATGCCGCGGATGAAATGGGTGGCGCCCATGGAATAGCGCCAGATGCCGACTGCGCCGACCAGGAAGATGAAGTGCTTCGACTGCGAGTCGAAGATATCGGCTGGCAGGGCCAGGGCGATCAGCATGAGCAGGCTCATGTAGAGCAGCCACCCGGCGCACTGCAACAGCACGGTCTGGAGCCTTTGCATGTTCAGCATCCGTCGAGAATTCGGGGGAGGGTGGGCAGCGCAAGTGGGGAGGCTTGCGCTGCCCGGCCAGACACTTACCAGCAGATGCCTTCAGTGCGGCTGGTGGTGCAGGTCGGTTTGCTCATGAAACCGACCAGGTCGATCACCTGCTTGCCGGCTGGCGCTTGTTGGGCCAGCGCACGGAACTGCTCGTCGCGGTTGCCGAGCACGATGATGTCGGCGTTGTCGATCACCTGCTGGAAGTCGGCGTTGAGCAGCGACGACACATGCGGGATCTTCGATTCGATGTAGTCCTTGTTGGCGCCGTGTACACGGGCGTACTGGACGTTCTCGTCGTAGATGTCCAGCTGGTAGCCCTTGCCGATCAGGCGCTCGGCCAGCTCTACCAGTGGGCTTTCGCGCAGGTCGTCGGTACCGGCCTTGAAACTCAGGCCCAGCAGGGCGACCTTGCGCTTGTCGTGGGCTTCGATCAGCTCGAAGGCGTTCTGCACCTGCGATTCGTTGCTGCGCATCAGCGAGTCGAGCAGCGGTGCGCGTACATCGAGGCTGGAGGCACGGTAGGTGAGGGCGCGCACGTCCTTGGGCAGGCACGAGCCGCCGAAGGCGAAACCAGGGCGCATGTAGTACTGGGACAGGTTCAACACGGTGTCCTGGCAGACCACGTCCATCACTTCGCGGCCATCGACGCCCACGGCCTTGGCGATGTTGCCGATCTCGTTGGCGAAGGTGACCTTGGTGGCGTGCCACACGTTGCAGGTGTACTTGATCATCTCGGCCACTTCGATCGGCTTGCGGATGACCGGGGCGTCGAGTTCTTCGTAGAGGGCTTGCAGGATGTCGCCGCTGGCGCTGTCCAGTTCGCCGATGACGGTCATCGGTGGCTGGTCGTAGTCCTTGATCGCGGTGCTTTCACGCAAGAATTCCGGGTTGACCGCCACGCCGAAGTCGACGCCGGCTTTTTTGCCCGAGCAGTCCTCGAGGATCGGGATGACCACGTTCTTGACGGTGCCAGGCAGCACGGTGCTGCGCACCACGATGGTGTGGCGGCGGGTGGTGTCACGCAGTACGTAACCGATTTCGCGGCACACCGACTCGATGTACTCAAGGCCCAGGTCGCCGTTTTTCTTGCTGGGCGTACCCACGCAGATCATCGATACGTCGCTGGCACGGATGGCTTCGGCGAAGTCGGTGGTACCGCGCAGGCGGCCATTGGCGATGCCCTGTTGCAGCAGTGCTTCCAGGCCAGGTTCGACGATGGGCGACTTGCCCTGGTTGATCAGGTCGATCTTGGTGCTGGACACGTCCACACCGATCACTTCATGGCCACGCGCCGTCAGGCAACCTGCACAGACTGCACCCACATAACCCAAACCAAAGATGCTGATACGCATCGCTATCACCTCATGTGTTTATCACGCCGACGCTTACCAGAAGTGCCGGCCGGGTTGATTAACAGCAGTTTTCGGGCGCACGGATCCATGGCGAATGCACACTTCGCCGAGCGCAGGCAAAACAAATTCGGAGCGCAAAAAGTTATGCACTCAAAGTTGGCAGTAAAAAGCCATCTATTAAAAAACGTGCCCTGAAATGCAGCCGTCTTTATTGCAATACGCTACTTGGCGCGTTGCTGTGCTTGTTTTTTCAAGTGGAAAAATCCTTTGAAATCAACCACTAGGACGAATTGTGAAGGGCGAGTCTCTCCTGCGTGTACAGGCGTTTCGGGGGTTCCGGTCATGCCTGTCTTAATTATCAAGGCGGGTAGTGGATACCTGCCGTTGTCATCTGTAAGTCATCTCTCACAGCCCGCAGGCAGGAAATTCGTTACGGCACTATGAGCGATTCGTCGTAGGAGAAGTTCCTGAGCCGGTTTCGGCCGGATGAAAGATTTCTAAATATTTATTCAGTTGTTGGCAGTTTCAATTTGATAGCACGCGGGGGTGATACCCCTGTGTACCAAGGGTGAAACTGTTGCGAGATGTTTTTATGCCAGTATCAGAAAATTTTTTTCAAAATTCGTCAAAAAAGGTATGAACGGTCTTATGACGGTTGGCGATAACGACCGGCATGAAGAAATTTTGGCGCCGGTTTCTTGGCGTAATGGAGGTTTGCAGTGTGCCCTGTTGCAGGGCAGGAGGCTGTATCCGGGCTGCTGGCCTCTTCGCGGCTAAAGCCGCTCCCACAGGTTCAAAGTGAATCCGAAGCCAGAGCAGTACCTGTGGGAGCGGGCATGCCCGCGAAGAATCCAACGCGGTGCATGGCACCGGCTTTGCCGGTGTTCGCGGGCAAGCCCGCTCCCACAGGGATTCGCGCCAGCTTTTAGAAATTGAGCAAGACAGTTGCTCCCACAGGTTCAAAGCGAACCCGAAGCCAGTGCAGTATCTGTGGGAGCGGGCATGCCCGCGAAACAGGCAACGCGGTGGATGGCACCGGCTTTGCCGGTGTTCGCGGGCAAGCCCGCTCCCACAGAGATTGCGCGAGCTTGAAGATTTTGGATAAGACAGTTGCTCCCACAGGTTCAAGGTGAACCCGAAGCCGGTGCAGTACCTGTGGGAGCGGGCGCGCCCGCGAAGAAGACAACGCTGTGGATGGCACCGGCTTTGCCGGTGTTCGCGGGCAAGCCCGCTCCCACAGAGATTGCGCGAGCTTGAAGATTTTGGATAAGACAGTTGCTCCCACAGGT
>NZ_JBIVXJ010000009.1:0-98353 GCF_044769185.1 Pseudomonas sp. NPDC090592 | reverse complement strand
CAGGTTCAAGGTGAACCCGAAGCCAGTGCAGTACCTGTGGGAGATTCTATGGTTTATTGCAATGGCATAAGGGTTGCCAGGTGCTCGCCACGGCATCGTCAGCGCCTGTGAGATCGAGCGCCGCCCGCGCGGCGCATCGCGAGCAAGCTCGCTCCTACATTTATTTCGGGCCAGTAACGCCTGTGCCATGCGCGCGCGACCGCCTTGTTCGTTCGACGCGATATCGAGCCATGCGCCAAAGCGTTCGCGCGCAAATCCCATAGGAATGATTGGCCCGAAACAGATGTAGGAGCGAGCTTGCTCGCGATGCGCCGCGCGGGCGGCGCTCGGTCTCACAGGCGCTGCATATCTTGCGGCCAACACCTGTCAGCCCTGATGCGATCCCTGTGGGAGCGGCTTCAGCCGCGAAGAGGCCAGCGAAGGCTTACTGAGTCTTCAGGTCAATCACCAGATCTTTGGCGGCCTTCGTAGCCAGTACACTCATGAGCTTGCTCATTTCATCCTGCCGCCCAATGCCTGATTCGGGGCTCCCCATCATTACGCTCGGCACTGGCGCCCTTGCAGCAGCCTCTGCCCAGGCCCGGTTGATCTTCACCATCGCATCCAGCTTGGTTTGCAGGGCGCCATCCGCCTTGAGCGTGGCCTCACGGGCGTAGGCTTCGGCATCGGCCGTGATCTTGGTCGCTTCTGCCGTGACACGGGCCTTGTCCCGAAGCAGTTCGGCCGTCTGTTTGTCGATCTCGGCGCGGCGCTTCTCACGTTCTGCGTTGATCAGTGCAAGCTGTTTCTCTGTCTCGGCTTCGGTGGTACGTTCGATTTGCTGGCGCAGGCTTTCCTGACGTTTGGCCTCGACGTCCTTGGCGCCACGGGCTGAGACAAGTTCCTTCTCTTCTTCTTCCTTGAGCCGGTTTTGCCGGGCCACGGCCAGTTCGGCCAGCGCCTGTTGTACGCGGACCATACGTTGCTGATACTGCGGGTTAGGGTCGATATGAGTGACACGCGCGTCGACTACTTCGACGCCAAACAGGCGGAATTGCTGTTGCTTGCGCAACTCCCGACCATCTTTGTCGAGCTTCTTTTCGATGACGAAACGGGTAGCGCTGTTGTCGCCGAAGCTACCCTGTTCGGTGCCGGCCTGCAGAATCGCGGTTTGGGCCGGGTGATTTTCGCGTTGAACGCGGATCTCCTTGCGGCTGGTCAAGTACAGGCCGTTGCGCAGCTGATTCTCGAACTCGGCACCGAAGTGGCTACGGTTACCCGCATAGTAATCGTCGGCACTCATCAGTGAGGCCGTGGCTTGCAGTGTTTCCTTTACCGCCGGCAACAATGCACGTTGCAGGAAGTTGTCTGGCGTGCGGTACTCTTGGGCAATTTTCAAAAAGGCTTCACCTGAAGGCAGGCGAAACTGAGTACTGAATTCTGCCTTCGCATCGACATTGCCCAGAAACACGATGGGCAGATTGTCCAGTGTAATGGACGGATGCCCGCCGCGAACGTCTTCCGGATTGTCCATGCGCAAGGAAGATTGGACGCCGATGGTACGGCGCCAGGCTGTACTGCGGCCGAACCATTTTGTGGCGTAGCCAACGTCTTCGACCACTTTCTCTTCGCCAAAGATCGTGCGTACGTGGGTCATCTGACCCGCTTCGTTGTAGAAAAACACTTCATTGAACATTGCTGCGAGTAAGCCAGCGGCCAGGATCGGGATGCCAACGACTGCAACCAGCTTGCGGTTGATACGAAATTGGGAAAGGTCAGGAACAGACAGCTTTTGCATGGAGCACTCCTTGTGCGGAAAGTCACCATGCTGGCGAAGCTGTCCCTGTGCTCACAATCAGGCCACACGCATACCTTGTGTAGGAAAAATCGTTGGATTGATTAGGAAAAAACCAGCCTCGTTAGGCTGCATCACAGCAACTCAGACCCGCAGTTGCGGGTCTTCGTCTTTTTCTCGTGCGATGGCCGCATTCGAAACAGGATTCGGTTGCTCAGACTCGGCCGCCACTTTCTGTCCTCTGGTCTTCACCAACGAAACCACCACCCCACCCAGCAGCAACCCGAACGTTACCCCCAGCGACAGCAACGCCGGCACCTTTCCTACCATCCCGTGGTAGAAAATCTTGCAGCCAATAAAGATCAACACCAACGCCAGCGCGTACTTCAGGTAAACGAACCGGTGCATCAGCGCTGACAGTGCAAAGTACAGCGAGCGCAGCCCAAGAATGGCGAAGATGTTGGAGGTGTAGACAATGAACGGGTCCTGGGTAATGGCGAAGATCGCCGGCACGCTGTCGACGGCGAACACCAGGTCGGCCAGTTCGATCAGCACCAGTGCCAAAAACAACGGGGTGGCATAGCGCAGTGCCTTGCTGTGCCCGGGCGGGGTTTGGCGTATGAAAAAGTGCGAGCCGTGGATCTGGTCGGTGACGCGCATGTGCCGGCGCACGAACTTGATGACCGGGTTGTTGGCAAGGTCCGGGTGGCTGTCTTCCTTCGACAGCGCCATCTTCACCCCGGTAAACAGCAGGAAGGCGCCGAAGAGGTACAGCACCCAGGCAAAGTTCTGCACCAGCGCGGCGCCCACGCCAATCATGATCGCCCGCAGGATGACCACCCCCAGGATGCCCCAGAACAGCACGCGGTGCTGGTAGCGGCGGGGGATGGCGAAGTAGCTGAAGATCATCGCCATGACGAACACGTTGTCCATCGACAGCGACTGCTCGACCAGGAAACCGGTGTAGAACTCCAGCGCCGACTGCGCACCCAGCTGATACCAGACCCCCACGCCGAACAGCACGCCGACGCTGAAGTAGCCTGAATACAGCAGCAGGCTTTCTCGCATTTCGATTTCCCGGTCGTGGCGATGCAGCACGCCCAGGTCGAGCACCAGCAAACCGATGACGATGGCCATGAACACCAGCCACAACCAGGCGCTGGTACCGAGTACAGGGGTGGTGAGGAATGCTTGCAGAGCTGTCATGAGCCCCTCCTTGAATGTCGACGTTGCATGGCAACAGTGATCCGACATCACGGCTTGGCAGCCGTCAGAGGGGCCCGGTATCACATGAACTTGAGCCTAGACCCGTTTGCAGGGGATACCGAGTGGGGAGCTGTTACATTTCTTTGCCAGGGCGACCTCGTCGAGCGATTTGGTAACGCGGTCAACTGTAGGAGCGGCCTTGCGTCGCGAAAGGGGTGCGAAGCGCCCCCAGGATTTTCGAGTTGCCACAGCATTGCCGGGGCTGCTTTGCAGCCCATCGCGACACAAGGCCGCTCCTACACAGGGCAGTGGGACCTTTTGTAGATCAATACACCCACACTTCTACCCGGCGGTTACGCAGCCGCCCCTGCTCCAGCTCGTTTCCGGCCACCGGCAATTCATCGCCCATCCCGGTCACCTCCAGTACCTCCACGCCATCGCGCGCCAGCTCGCGGCGCACTGCCTGGGCCCGCAGGCGCGATAGCAGCGCGGCTCGCCCAGGTGTTTCCTTGGGGTCGCCGAAGCCTACCAGCACCGCCTTGCGCTGCAACTTGCCGGCCTGGCGCAGGTATTCGACCACCCGCTGCACATCGCGCAGGGCCTTGTTGTCGAGGCTGGCGCTGCCTTCCTGGAAGCGGAAGTTCACGCTCAACCGCTGCGCTTGCTGGGCCAGGGTACGGTAGCGCGGCGGCATGTCGGCCTGGAGCGAAACCGGCTGGGCGTTGATCTGCTGCGACACAAAACCCTGCTGGGCAACGATTGCCTGGCCGGCCGGGCTTTGGGCGAAGTCGGCCAGCGCCTTGGCCTGCGGCTTGGGGTTGGCTGGCAGGTACACATAAAGGCGCCGCGACAGCGGGTAGTCCTCACTGGCCACCAGCGCACGCTCTGGCAACATGGCTGGCGCGTCGCCTTCGGCCACCGCCAGCACCTTGGCACCGTGAACGGCTGCCAGGCTGCTGAAACCGATGGCCTGGCGGTCGCTGGCCACGCGCAAAGCCAGTTGGTCACTGGACTCGAAGCGCCGGGCCTCGCTCGACAGCTCGCCGTTCTGGGGCTCCAGTACCAATGCCTTGAAGGTTTCGTAGGTGCCGGAACGGTCGTCACGGGCATACAGGTGGATGGCACCCCCGGCAACACCCAATTGCTCCCAGCGCTGGATCTGCCCGGAGAAAACCTGTGCCAGTTGCCCAGTGGAGAGTTGTGGTAGCGGGTTGTCGGGGTGAACGATAACCGCGACGCCATCCAGGCCGATGACTTGTTCGGCGCTGGGCGCACGCAGGTCACCCAAGGCTCGCAGCTGGCGTATTTCGCTGTCGCTGATCGGGCGTGAGGCGGCGGCCAGGTCGGCGTCGCCACGGCCAAGGGCGGCGAAGCCGGTACTGGAGCCGTGGGCGGCGATATCGATGCGCACCGGCTGGCCATTCGCGTCCTGTGCGGTAATCACGGTTTCGTTGGCAACGTTGCCAGGCTGCTGGGTAATGGCGGTGGCGTGCTGCGCGCGCAGTTGCCCCTGGACAAGCGCCGGCAGCAAGGCCGCGCCGATGGTGTTGGAGCCTTGCACGCGCAGGTGAGCGGGCTCGGCCAGGGTCGCCAGTGGTAGCAAGGTGAGCAGCAAGACAAGCAGGCGAGGCATGCCGGGTGGCCTATGGCATAGAGTTGGCCGGCAGATTACGACAGTGGCGTGATGATAATGTGACAGTCAGTAGGGCAGTGGTTGCTGGGGCTGCTGCGCAGCCCATCGCAGGCAAGCCAGCTCCCACAGGTTCAGCGCAACCTCCAGGATTGGCACGATCCCTGTGGGAGCTGGCTTGTCGTGGCGACGAACCGCTGCGATGGGCCGCACAGCGGCCCCCGGCGATCTCAATGCGCCCCGGCCGACTTGCTCAGGTCACTCTCGGCCCACTCGGTATAGATGCAGGCATCCGCCACCGCCCAGCGCACCTTCACGCTGTCGCCCGGCTGCATAGGCATGCCCGCAGCCGACAGTGCCTTCACCGTCAGTTCAGTACCACCAGCGGTCACCACATGGCAGGTCTGGCTCTCGCCCAGGAACAGCACTTCGCCAACCTTGGCGCTGACTTCGTTCCAGCCTGCTGGCAGCGGCTCGCGCGCGGCCTGTTCGGCGGTCAGGGCCAGGGCTTTTTCCGGGCGCACCATGATCAGTGCATCCTGCGCGGCGGCAAGACCCGGGGTCAGGCGAATGGCCACCGGCTGGCCTTCGAAGCTGCCCGCGCCATTGCTGCTGGCCTTGATACGCAGGAAGTTGGAGTTGCCCAAAAACGAAGCGACAAAGGCATTCGGCGGGTTCTGGTACAGGTCGTAACCGGTGCCCAGGCCGACGATCTTGCCATGGCTGAAGATGGCGATGCGCTGGGACAGGCGCATGGCTTCTTCCTGGTCGTGGGTGACGTAGACGATGGTGATGCCCAGCCGGCGGTGCAGTTGGCGCAATTCGTCCTGCAGGTCTTCACGCAGTTTCTTGTCCAGCGCGCCAAGTGGTTCGTCCATCAGCAGGATGCGTGGCTCGTACACCAGCGCCCGGGCAATCGCCACGCGTTGCTGCTGGCCGCCGGACATTTGCGAGGGCTTGCGGTGGGCGAACTTCTCCAGCTGTACCAGCTTGAGCATGGCGTCGACGCGCTTGGCGGTCTCGGCAGCGTTGAGCTTGCGAATGGCCAGCGGGAAGGCGATGTTGTCGCGCACGTTCAGGTGCGGGAACAGCGAGTACCGCTGGAACACCATGCCAATATCGCGCTTGTGCGGCGGCACGTTCACCAGCGACTGGCCATCGACCAGGATCTCGCCGCTGCTGGGCGTCTCGAAGCCGGCCAGCATCGACAGGGTGGTGGACTTGCCCGAGCCGCTGGAGCCGAGGAAGGTCAGGAACTCGCCGTCCTGGATTTCCAGGTCGAGGTTGTCCACGGCGGTGAAGTCGCCGTAGTGCTTGTTCAGGCCGCGCAGGCTGACCAGGGTCTTGCCGGGCGCGTTGTCTTTGATCACTGCACTCATTGTTGTTTTCTCCGCGCTCAGGCGTTTGTTTCGGTGCGCCGGCGCAAGGCGGCGGCAATGAACATAACAAACAGCGACAGGCCGATCAGCAGGGTCGAGGCCACGGCGATGACCGGGCTGAGGTCCTGGCGCAGGGTGGTCCACATCTTCACCGGCAGGGTCTGCAGGTCGGGGCTGGCCATCATCACGCTCAGCACCACTTCATCCCACGACACCAGGAAGGCGAACAGGCCGCCGGCGATCATCCCCGGGCGAATGGCCGGGAAGGTGACCTTGAAGATGGCCTGCAGGCGCGAGGCACCGCAGATTACCGCGGCATCCTCGATCGACTGGTCGAACAGCTTCAGCGAGTTGATGATCGAGATGATGGTGAAGGGCAGGGCGACGATCACGTGGCTGACCACAAAGGCGAACAGCGTGCCGGTATAGCCAAGCTTGAGGAACAGCGCATACACCGCCACGGCAATGATCACCAGCGGCACGATCATCGGCATGGTGAACAGCCCGTACAGCAGTTCGCGGCCCGGGAAGCGGCCACGCACCAGCGCAAATGCACTGGGCAGGCCCAGCAGCACGGCAGCGACGGTGGTCAGCACGGCTACCTTCAAACTGGCCAGTGCGGCATCCATCCACTCCGGGTTGGAGAAGAACTGGCCGTACCACTTGAAGGTCCAGCCAGGCGGCGGGAAGACCAGCCACTGCGACGAGCCGAACGACAACAGCACGATGAACACCACCGGCAGCAGCAGGAAGGCCGCGATGACCCCGGTGGTCAGGTACAGGCCCGTACGCAGCGGGCGACCCATGGCATTGGGAGACAGGAGCATGGCGGTTTACCTCGCGTTGCCAACCGGGGATTCCGGCTGCAGCTTCAGGTACAGGTAGAAAAGCACCAGGGTGATGACCACCAGCAGTGCCGCGGCGGCGCTGGCCAGGCCCCAGTTGAGGAACGACTGCACCTGCTGGATGATGAATTCGGGCAGCATCATGTTCTGCGCCCCGCCCAGCAGTGCCGGGGTGACGTAGTAACCGAGCGACATCACGAACACCATCAGCGCCCCGGAGAACAGCCCCGACCGGCACAGTGGCAGGAACACCTTCCAGAAGTTGGTCCACGGGCTGGCGCCGCAGATGGAACCGGCTTGCAGCACCATCGGATCGATGGCATGCATGGTCGCCTGCAGCGGCAGCACGATGAACGGGATCATGATGTAGCTCATGCCGATCACCACGCCGGTTAGGTTGTGCACCATTTCCAGCGGGGTATCGATGATACCCATGGCCATCAACGCCTTGTTGATCACCCCCGAGCTTTGCAGCAGCACCAGCCACGAGTAGGTGCGCGCCAGCAGGCTGGTCCACATCGACAGCAGCACGATGTTCAGCAGCCAGCGGCCCCAGCCCTTGGGCACCAGGGTGATCGCCCAGGCCAGCGGGAAGCCCAGCAGCACGCTGATCAGGGTGACCACACCGGCCACCGAGAAGGTGTTGAACAGCACCCGGGCGTAGGCCGAGTTGGCGAACAACTGCTCGTAGTTACCCAGCCCCGGCGTTGGCTCCAGCACCCCGCGCAGCAACAGGCCAACCAGTGGGGCGAAGAAGAACAGGCCAAGGAACAGCAGGGCCGGCAGCAGGTTGCGGCTGCCTTTCCAGCGCTGGCTCAGGCTGACGCGGCGTGGGGCCGTACCCGGGGCGCCGGCGCCCGTGGGGGCACCTTGCGCGTTATGCAGGGCGTTGATGGCGACTTTCATTTGACCAACCACTCATTCCAGCGGGCAGCGATGGCCTGGCCGTTCTTCGCCCAGTAGGCAAAGTCCAGGGTAACCTGGTCCTGCGCGTAGGCGGTCGGCAGGTTCGGTGCCAGGTCTTTGTCGAGCTTGGCCACGCTGTCGACGTTCACTGGCGCGTAGGCGGTCTTGTTGGCGAACTCGGCCTGGCCTTCGGCGCTGCTGGCGTTGGCCAGGAACTTCATGGCCGCGTCCTTGTTCTTCGCGCCTTTGGGGATGACCAGGAAGTCGGCCATGACCAGGTTCTGCTTCCAGCTCACGCCCACTGGCGCGCCATCTTGTTGCAGGGCGTAGACGCGGCCGTTCCAGAACTGGCCGAGCGACGCTTCACCCGAAGCCAGCAGCTGTTGCGACTGGGCGCCACCGCCCCACCAGACGATGTCTTTCTTGATGGTATCGAGCTTCTTGAAGGCGCGGTCCAGGTCCAGCGGGTAGAGCTTGTCGGGCGTGACGCCGTCGGCCAGCAAGGCCAGTTCCAGCACGCCGGGGCTCGGCCATTTGTACAGGGCGCGTTTGCCGGGGTAGGTCTTGGTGTCGAACAGCGCGCTCCAGTCCACCGGCTTGTTGGCACCAAGCTTGCCTTCGTTGTAGCCCAGTACGAAGGAGAAGAAGAACGAGCCGACGCCATGGTCGGAAACGAAACGTGGGTCGATCTTGTCGCGTTTGATCTGGTTGAAGTCGAGGGGTTCGAGCAGGCCTTCGCTGGCGGCGCGCAGGGCAAAGTCGGCTTCGACATCGACCACGTCCCATTGCACGTTGCCGCTTTCGACCATGGCCTTGAGCTTGCCGTAGTCGGTGGGGCCGTCCTGGACGACTTTGATCTCGGTGGCTTTGGTGAAGGGGACTGCCCACGCTTCTTTCTGGGCGTCCTGGGTGGTACCGCCCCAGCTGACGAAATTCAGGCTGTCAGCGGCCTGTGCGGCCTGACATGCCAGGGTCAGCAGGCTGGCGGACAGCACTGCGGTTACACGTTTGCTCAACAGCATGGTTACGCCCTCGTTGCTTTTGTTATTCGAGGCGGGGCTTTTGGTGCGCCCGCCAACAGTATTCGGGGAGCAGCTAAAACAAAGTGTCTGGGTGGCCGTTTGTAATTGTAGGTGCCGGCCTGCAGATTTAAGGTCTACGGGATATCATATTATGGTATTCCAAACTTTTCGCAAGAGGCATGAGGCGACCGGCCATCACTCCGTCCTCTGCACGCTGCCGCGAACCTTTGTAGGAGCGGCCTTGTGTCGCGATGGGCCGCGAAGCGGCCCCGGGATTTCAGCGTCGACACTGGAATTGTTGGGGCCGCTTTGCGGCCCTGTCGCGACACAAGGCCGCTCCTACAGGGGGGCTGCGTCAACCTGCCATCCCGGGCTCGAAGGGAATGCTCTGCACCACCTCCAGCTCATACCCCGCCAGCCCCGCATACTTCAGCGGTGGCCCCAGATGGCGCAGCTTGCCCACGCCCAGGTCTTGCAGAATCTGCGCCCCGGTGCCCACTTCGGAGTACACCTTCGACTGCCCACGCTGATAAGGCCGCACCGGCTGGGTCAGCTGTGGTACGCGCTCCAGCAAGGCTTGGGAGGATTCATGGTTGGCCAGGATCACCACCACGCCTGCCCCTTCCTCGGCCACCTTCTGCAATGCCGCCCACAACGTCCAGTTGGCCGGGCCGGCGTATTCGGCACCCACCAGGTCACGTAGCGGGTCGATCACATGCACCCGCACCAGGGTGGGCTGCTCGCGGCGGATGTCGCCCATGACCATGGCCATGTGCACGCCACCTTCAATACGGTCTTCATAGGTGACCAGGCGGAAGGTGCCATGCACGGTCGGCAGTTCACGCTCGCCGATGCGCTTGATGGTCTGCTCGGTGCTCAGGCGGTAATGAATCAGGTCGGCGATGGTGCCGATCTTGATGCCATGCTGGGCAGCGAATACCTCAAGGTCCGGGCGGCGGGCCATGGTGCCATCGTCGTTAAGCACTTCGACAATCACTGAGGCCGGGCTGAAACCGGCCAGGCGGGCCAGGTCGCAGCCGGCTTCGGTGTGGCCGGCCCGGGTCAGCACGCCGCCTTCACGGGCGCGCAGGGGGAAGATGTGGCCAGGTTGTACCAGGTCTTCGGGGCGCGCGTTGGCGGCCATGGCAGCGGCCACGGTGCGTGCCCGGTCGGCGGCAGAAATGCCGGTGGTCACGCCTGTGGCGGCCTCGATCGACACGGTAAACGCCGTGCTGAATACACTGCCGTTGGCCGGCACCATTTGCTCCAGGCCCAGGCGCTGGCAGTGTTCGTCGGTCAGGGTCAGGCAGATCAGGCCACGCGCTTCGCGGGCCATGAAGTTGATGGCCTGGGCATCGCAACGCTCGGCGGCAATCAGCAGGTCGCCTTCGTTTTCCCGGTCCTCGTCATCCACCAGCAGGACCATCTTGCCTTGCCGGTAGTCCTCGAGAAGTTCCTCGATGGTGTTGAAAGCCATGGTGCACGCTCACTGTGGTGGGATGTTTTTTATGGTATACCATCATACACAAATATCGCCGAAACAGGAGAGCAGCGCATGAAGGCCTATTGGATCGCCCACGTGGACGTGACCGACCCCGAGCAATACCAGCAGTACACACAGCGCGCCCCGGCTGCCTTCAAGGCGTTCGGCGGCCGCTTCCTGGCCCGTGGCGGGCGCAGCGAGGCGATGGAAGGGCGGCCTACCCCTCAGCGTAGCGTGGTGATCGAGTTCGATTCGTACGAGCAGGCGGTGGCGTGCTACCGGTCCGCGCTGTACCAGGAGGCGTGCAGCCATCGCCAGGGGGTGGCGATGGCCGAGGTGATCATTGTGGAAGGGTTCGAGCCGTTGGCCCAATAGTCAGGCGAATTGACCCTCAATGCCTAGGCATCAATGCCCGGCAAGGGAAAAGCTGGCAGGGGTATCGCGCAGGCTTTGGGCGGTCAGCAGGCACACCACCAGAGTGCACAGGGCTAGCAACGCGGCCCAGGCGGTGGGGCCGTGGTTGAGTACCATGGCGGCCAGCGGTGCAGCACTGGCAGACACCGACAACTGAATGGCACCCAGCATGGCCGCGGTGGAGCCCAGCGACTTTTGCTGCGAAGCCATCACCAACGACATCAGCGTTGATTCGGCAATACCCAGGCCGAACAGCGCGACCACCATGCCGCCGGCCACACCTGGCAGGCCCAGGCCGGTGAGGGCACCGAGCAGGCTGGTACAGGCGCCACCGGCCATGCACAGCACGCCCAGGCGTGTCAGCGGCTTCAGGCCCAGGCGGCTGATCAGGCGGCTGGCGGCCATGGCGCCGATCAGGATAGATACGCCGGTGGCGCCGAACAGCAGGCCGAAGGCTTGGGCGCTCAAACCGTAGTGGGCCTGGTACACCAGCGTGGCGCCGCCAATGTAGGCAAACAGGAAGAAGAACACCGCCGCCACCGCCAGGGTCGGGCGCAGGAAGCGGCGGTCGCCCAGAAGGGCAAGGTAGGTGCGGCAGGCGTGGCCCAGGCGCAGGGGTTCGCGTTTGCCCGGTGGCAGGGTTTCCGGCAGGTTGAGCAGGCTGTTGGCCAGCACCGCCAAGCCCATGCCGGCGAGTACCAGCATCACTGCACGCCAGCCGAAATGGGTGTCGATCATACCGCCCAGAGCCGGCGCCAGAATGGGGGCCACGCCTTCGATGGTCATCAGCAGGGCAAACAATTTGGTGGCTTCGACGCCCTGGCTTACATCGCGGACCATGCTCATGATCACCACCAGGGTCAGTGCGCTGCCCAGGCCCTGGAAGAAGCGCAGCGCGATCAAGCTGTCGAGGCTGGGGGCGGCTGCGGCGCCGAGCGAGCAGAGGATGAACAGTAACAGGCCGGCCATCAGCGGCTTGCGTCGGCCGTAGGCGTCGACGATGGGGCCGAATACCAACTGGCCGGCGCCCATGGCCAGCAGGAAGAAGGTGAGTGTCAACTGCACCTGGGTAAAGCTGGCCTGATAGTGGTTGGCGATTTCCGGCAGGCTCGACAGGTACATGTCGACGGCGGACGGGCCAAGGGCGCCTACCAGGCCAAGGCCCAGGGCGAAGCGCAAAGGTAGCGGGGGAGAGGGATCTGCTTGCATGGTTTTCTCTGGCTGATTTTTCACCTACCGGCCGGTAGGTTGTCGAATATTATGCGCCGAGCCAGGCAAGGTCAAATCCTTCACAAAACCAGTCGCGCTTAATTTCAACGGTGGTGCGCAGTCCCACAGGGGCTCTCCATGGGGCTGTCTAATTGCCTTGAGAAGCATTGACCCGTGCAATTTCGATCACCACAATCCCCTCCCCAAGACGCGCGCGGCCCGCCGCGCCCTGACGGAGCGATGCAGTTGAAAGAACTTTCCCCTTCTGCGGTGCGTGTGTGCGATGCCGCTGTCGGCCATCTTGCCGAGCACGGCTACGACGCTTCGTCGCTGAACGAAATCGCCCAGCTGGCCGGTATGCGCAAGGCCTCCCTGTATGCGCACTTCGCTAACAAGGATGCTTTGTTCGTCGAGGTTTACCAGCGAGCACTGGTGCAGGAAACGGCCTTTGTCGAGCACGCATTCGCGCAGGAAGCCGACGACGGCCTTGCGCCCGGGCACTGGTTAGCCTTGCACCTGGCCGAACGTTATTGCAGTTCGGCCCAGCTGCGCTTGGTGCTGCGCACCGCGTTCCTGCCCCCAGCGAGCATCAAGCCGATTGTCACATCGGGCTTTGAACAATACCTGGACGGCATTCGTGAGGGTTTCTGCCAGGCCCTGCGAGCTCGCCACGGCCGGGCAGCCGGGGCCGATCGCATGGCGCTGTATGCCGATGCCTATCTGGGCATCATCGACAGCCTGTATGTGGAGCTGATGTACGCCGGCCCCGCCGCCTATGAACGGCGAACTGCCGCGTTACTGAAAGTGCTTGAAGACTCGCTGTCACTCAACCGCTGACGCCCTCTGCGTCTAGCCGTTGAGCGGACGTTAGCTGTGTACGTCGGTGGCCGTCCGTCGAACCCTCGGCACTGCACGTACTGTCTGCCGCCAGAATGGCAGATGAATTCAGGTCGAGCCTCGATCTGCCTCGTGAGGTGGCCGACGCCGATGTATGCGCCGGCACACCCTATCAGGGCTTAATACTCCCAGAAGATCCGCTGCAACTCTTTGCTGTCCTGGGTCCTGGTCATCGCAACCATCGCCAGAATCCGCGCTTTTTGCGGGTTCAGGTCATGGGCTACGACCCAGTCGTTCTTGTCATCCGGCTGTTCGGCGTTGCGCAGCACGAAACCACCCTGGTTGACGTGCGACGAGCGAATGATCTGCACACCGTTCTTGCGCAGCTCCTGCAGCGCCGGCACCACCCGCGACGACACCGAGCCGTTGCCGGTACCGGCATGGATCAGCGCCTTGGCGCCGTTCTGCGCCAGTGCCTTGTAGGCGGTATCGGTCACGTTGCCATAGCCATAGGCAATGTCCACCTGCGGCAGGCTGCTGATCTGCTTGATGTCGAACTCGGAGTTGACCGTGTGGCGCTTGGCCGGCAGGCGGAACCAGTAGGACTTGCCTTCCACCACCATGCCCATCGGGCCCCAGGCGCTCTTGAAGGCTTCGGTCTTGATGTTGACCGACTTGCTCACGTCACGACCCGACTGGATCTCGTCGTTCATGGTCACCAGCACGCCCTTGCCACGCGACTGCTTGTCGCTGGCCACGGCCACGGCGTTGTACAGGTTGAGCATGCCGTCGGCAGACATGGCGGTACCCGGGCGCATCGAACCGACGACCACGATCGGCTTGTCGGTCTTTTCTACCAGGTTGAGGAAGTAGGCGGTTTCTTCCAGGGTGTCGGTGCCGTGGGTGATGACGATACCGTCGACGTCCTTGCTCTCGGCCAGCTCGGCGACACGCTTGCCCAGCTTCAGCAGGTCTTCGTTGCTGATACTTTCCGAAGCGATCTGCATCACCTGCTCGCCGCGTACGTTGGCAATGTCGGCCAGTTCCGGCACGCCGGCAATCAGCTTGTCGACGCCCAGTTTGGCGGCCTGGTAGGTGGCACTGTTGGCGGCGCTGGCGCCGGCGCCGGCAATGGTGCCGCCGGTGGCAAGGATGACCACGTTGGCCAGCTTCTGCTGGGTTTCGGCTTCTTTGGCCGAGGCGGTGGCGGGCAGGATCAGCAGCAGGGCGAGTGCGCTGGGGGCGAAGGTTTTCAGTGCGGCATTCATCGTTATTGTTCTCTCTTCCTAGTGAGATGATTTCTGAGTCGCACAGGCTGGAAGGCATCTTTCATACCAAGCCTGTGCGCGTTGCTCTTGTAGGAGCGGCCTTGTGTCGCGAAAGGGGTGCGTAGCGCCCCCAAAATTGGAGCCTTAGCACACATTGCCGGGGCTGCTGCGCAGCCCATCGCGACACAAGGCCGCTCCTACAGGGGCCAGTATTCCATCCGTGAATCCGAACAAGCATAGGAAAAGGTGTTCGGTTTTTCGGAAAAATTCTGGATAATCAGCACCAGTAGTCTTTTTGCCTCCGACCGCAAAACGGATTTGACAAACCCCGGTCCTGTTTCCATAGTTAGGTACCGCAAACGTTTGCTATCCGATAAAAAAACAAGATTCGGAGTCATCGTCCATGAAACTGCCGTTCCCCGGTCGTCTGCTGGCCCTCGCTGTCTTTTCCTCCCTCTCGCTCGCCCTGCCATTGTCTGCCGCCCATGCCGAAGACAAGCCCAAGGTCGCCCTGGTCATGAAATCGCTGGCCAACGAGTTCTTCCGCACCATGGAAGACGGCGCCAAGGACTACCAGAAAGCCCACGCCAATGAATTCGACCTGATCGCCAACGGCATCAAGAACGAAACCGACACCGGCGAGCAGATCCGCATCGTCGAGCAGATGGTCAATTCCGGTGCCAAGGCCCTGGTGATCGCCCCGGCCGACTCCAAGGCGCTTGTGTCGGCAGTGAAGAAGGCCATGGACCAAGGCGTGGTGGTGATCAACATCGACAACCGCCTGGACCCTGAACTGCTCAAGAGCAAAGGCATCAGCGTGCCCTTCGTCGGCCCCGACAACCGCAAGGGCGCGCGCCTGGTTGGCGACTACCTGGCCAGCCAGAAACTCAAGGCCGGTGACCAGGTAGGCATCATCGAAGGCGTGCCGACCACCACCAATGCCCAGCAACGCACGGCCGGTTTCAAGGACGCCATGGACGCCGCACAGATGAACATCGTTTCGGTGCAAAGCGGCAACTGGGAAATCGACAAAGGCAACGCCGTCGCCGCCTCCATGCTCAACGAATACCCCGACCTGAAAGCCCTGCTGGCCGGCAACGACAGCATGGCCCTGGGCGCAGTGTCGGCCGTACGCGCCGCTGGCAAGGTCGGCCAAGTGCAAGTGGTGGGTTACGACAACATCAATGCCATCAAACCCATGCTCAAGGATGGCCGTGTGCTCGCCACCCTCGACCAGGCAGCCAGCCAGCAGGCGGTGTACGGCATCCAGGCCGCGCTGAAAATGGTCAAGGGCGAGAAGCCGGACGTGGATGCCGACAACGTCATCCAGACCCCGGTCGAACTCATCACCAAGCCCTGATTGCTGGCAGGAGAAGCGGCCATGGCTGCAGCGGCCAATGAAGTGGTACTCGCCGCCAACGGGTTGGGCAAGACCTACGCCCAGCCCGTGCTTGGCGAAGTCAGCCTGAACCTGCGGGCCGGCGAAGTGCTGGCCCTTACCGGTGAAAACGGCGCGGGCAAGAGCACCCTGTCCAAGCTCATGAGTGGCCTGGAAACCCCCACCACCGGGCACATGACCTACCGCGGCCAGGCTTACGCGCCCGGCAGCCGCAGCGAGGCCGAGCGCCTGGGTGTGCGCATGGTCATGCAGGAGCTCAACCTGCTGCCCACGCTGACCGTGGCGGAAAACCTGTTTCTCGACAACCTGCCCAGCCGCTTCGGCTGGATCAGCCACAAACGCCTGCGCCAGTTGGCCACGGCCGCCATGGCCCAGGTCGGGCTCGATGCCATCGACCCGGACACCCCGGTCGGCGAACTGGGCATCGGCCATCAGCAGATGGTCGAGATCGCCCGCAACCTGATCGGCGACTGCCATGTGCTGATCTTTGACGAGCCCACCGCCATGCTCACCGCGCGCGAGGTGGAGCTGCTGTTCACCCAGATCGAGCGCCTGCGCGAGCGCGGCGTGGCCATTGTCTACATCTCGCACCGCCTTGAAGAGTTGCAGCGTGTGGCCCAGCGCATCGTCGTGCTGCGCGACGGTAAACGGGTGTGCGACGAGCCTATCCAGCGCTACAGCAGCGCCGAGCTGGTCAACCTGATGGTCGGCCGCGAGCTGGGCGAGCATATCGACTTGGGCCGCCGGCAGATCGGTGCGCCACTGCTCAAGGTAGACAGGCTCAGCCGTGCCGACAAGGTGCGTGAGGTGTCATTCGACGTCAGGGCAGGGGAGATCTTTGGCATCTCCGGCCTGATCGGCGCCGGCCGTACCGAGCTGCTGAGGCTGATCTACGGTGCCGACCGCGCCGACAGCGGCAGCATTGCGCTGGGCCAGCCCCTGCAGTCGGTCACCATCGATTCGCCGAAGGCCGCGGTACGGGCGGGTATCGCACTGATTACCGAGGACCGCAAAGGCGAGGGCCTGCTGCTGTCGCAGTCGATCAGCGCCAATATTGCCCTGGGCAACCTGGGCGCGGTATCGCGTGCCGGCGTGCTGGACGGCGAGGCAGAAAAGGCCCTGGCCGAACGCCAGATCCAGGCCATGCGTATTCGCAGTGCCGGCGCGCAGCAAGTGGTGGGCGAGCTGTCTGGCGGTAACCAGCAGAAGGTGGTGATCGGCCGTTGGCTGGAGCGCGATTGCCAGGTGCTGTTGTTCGATGAGCCTACCCGTGGCATCGACGTCGGCGCCAAGTTCGACATCTACGGCCTGCTGGCCGAACTGGCGCGCCAGGGCAAGGCCCTGGTGGTGGTGTCCAGCGACCTGCGTGAGCTGATGCTGATTTGCGACCGCATCGCCGTGCTGTCTGCCGGCCGCCTGATCGACACCTTCGACCGCGACCATTGGAGCCAGGACCAGCTGCTGGCCGCCGCCTTTGCCGGTTATCAGAAACGTGACGCACTGCTGCACGATGCAGCCCCCAGGATGGATGCATGAAAACCACTCCGCTCGACAGCCAAGGCGCCGCCCCCGTGCGCCGCAGTGGCACCTATTTTGGCCTGGGCACTTACCTGGGCCTGGCCGGTGCCTTGCTGGCGATGATCGTGCTGTTCTCGTTCCTTAGTAGCCACTTCTGGTCGTACAGCACCTTCAGTACCCTGGCCAATCAGATCCCCGACCTGATGGTACTGGCGGTGGGCATGACCTTTGTGCTGATCATCGGCGGCATCGACCTTTCGGTAGGCTCGGTACTGGCCCTGGCTGCCTCCACGGTGAGCGTGGCGATTCTGGGCTGGGGCTGGGGCGTGCTGCCCTCGGCGTTGCTGGGCATGGCCGTGGCTGCGCTGGCCGGCAGCATTACCGGTGGTGTCACCGTGGCCTGGCGCATTCCGTCCTTCATCGTCTCGCTTGGCGTGCTGGAAATGGCCCGGGGCTTGGCGTACCAGTTCACCGACTCGCGCACCGCCTACATCGGCGATGCCTATGCCTGGTTCTCCAACCCGGTCGCCTTTGGCATATCACCCGCGTTCATCATTGCCTTGCTGGTGATCGTGCTGGCCCAACTGGTGCTGACCCGTACCGTGTTCGGCCGCTACCTGATCGGCATTGGCACCAACGAGGAAGCCGTGCGCCTGGCCGGTATCGACCCGCGCCCCTACAAGGTGCTGGTGTTCGCCCTGATGGGCCTGCTTGCCGGCCTGGCCGCACTGTTCCAGATTTCGCGCCTTGAGGCGGCCGACCCCAATGCCGGCTCCGGCCTGGAGCTGCAGGTGATCGCCGCCGTGGTGATCGGCGGCACCAGCCTGATGGGCGGGCGCGGCTCGGTCATCAGCACGTTCTTTGGCGTCCTGATCATTTCGGTGCTGGCCGCCGGGCTGGCGCAGATCGGTGCCAGTGAACCCACCAAACGCATCATCACCGGGGCGGTGATCGTCATCGCCGTGGTGCTCGACACCTACCGTAGCCGGCGTGCAGGCCGGCGGAACTGAAGACATGGCAACCATCAAAGACGTCGCGGCACTGGCGGGTATTTCCTACACCACCGTGTCCCATGTATTGAACAAGACCCGACCGGTCAGCGAGCAGGTGCGGGTGAAGGTTGAAGCCGCCATCCTCGAACTGGACTACGTGCCCAGCGCCGTGGCGCGCTCACTCAAGGCACGCAGCACGGCCACCATCGGCTTGCTGGTGCCCAACAGCGTCAACCCGTACTTTGCCGAGCTGGCGCGGGGCATCGAAGACGCCTGCGAGCGCAACGGCTACTGCGTGATCCTGTGCAACTCCGACGACAACCCGCAGAAGCAGCGCAACTACCTGCGCGTGCTGCTGGAAAAGCGCGTCGACGGCCTGGTGGTGGCCTCGGTGGGCCAGGACAGCGACCTGCTGCAAAGCCTGGCTAGCGTGCGCACACCGATGGTCATCGTCGACCGCGAGCTGGAAGGTGTCGATGCCGACCTGGTGCGCATCGACCACGAGCAGGGCGCCTATCTGGCTACCCGGCATCTGCTGGAGCAGGGGCACCGGGACATCGCCTACATCGGCGGCCCCGTCGAAACCGGGGTTACCCAGTTGCGCCTGAGCGGTTTCCGCCGGGCCATGGCCGAGGCCGGGGCGCAGGTGCAGGGTAACCGCGTGCTGCATTGCGATTTCACCAGCCCCGGCGGCCATGCAGCGGCGGCGCAGCTGCTGGAGGGCAAGCGGCCCACGGCGATTTTTGCCGGCAACGACATGATCGGTTTTGGCGTGCTGCGCGCTGCGGCCGAGCGCAATATCAACGTGCCTGGCGAGCTTTCGGTCATCGGCTTCGACGACATCGAACTCAGCCGCTACGTGTACCCGCCGCTGACCACCGTGGGCCAGTCCATCCGCGAGCTGGGCGAAAACGCCGCGTCGCTGTTGCTGGCGCGCATCGTCACACCCCGCCAGGGCGTGGCTGAGCAACGCATCGTTGCCCCGCGCATCGTATTGCGCGAGTCCACCGGGCCGCGCCCGGATCTGTTCAACGATTACCGCTAACGCTAAGGAAATGTCATGAGTGCCAAGGTCGTGGTAGTGGGTAGCCTGAACATGGACCTGGTGGCCCGCGCCCAGCGCCTGCCCCGGGCCGGCGAAACCCTTCCCGGCGAGCATTTTTTCACCGTGCCGGGCGGCAAGGGTGCCAACCAGGCCGTGGCTGTGGCGCGGCTGGGTGGCAGCGTGGCGATGATCGGGAATGTGGGTGACGATGATTACGGCCGGCAACTGCACCGGGCGTTGTACGTCGAGGGCATCGATTGCCAGGGCGTCAGCACCTGCCCTGGAGTGTCCAGTGGCGTTGCGCTGATTACCGTGGACGCTGCCAGCCAGAACTGCATCGTCATCATTCCTGGCGGCAACGGCCTGCTGACGCCGCAGTCGGTGCAGCGCTTCGACGCGCTTTTGCAGGCGGCCGAGGTGGTCATCTGTCAGCTGGAAGTGCCAGCCGACACCGTGGCCTGGACCCTGGCCAGGGCACGCGAGCTGGGCAAGCAAGTCATCCTCAACCCGGCACCTGCCACCGGCCCCATGCCGGCAGACTGGTTCGCCCATATCGATTACCTCACGCCCAACGAAAGCGAGGCCGAAACCCTCACCGGCATGCCCGTGACCGACCAGGACAGTGCCCGGCGCGCAGGCGAACACTTGCTGCGACTGGGGGCAGGCAAAGTGATCATCACCCTGGGGGCGCAAGGGGCCTTGCTGGTGACCGACCAAGGCCACCAGCACTTCCCGGCGCCGCAGGTGCAGCCGGTGGATACCACCGCGGCAGGCGACACCTTCATCGGGGGCTTTGCCGCAGGCCTGGTGCGGGGGCTGGGGGAGGGTGAGGCCATCGCCTTCGGCCAACGTGCGGCAGCATTGTCGGTGACCCGGGCTGGCGCCCAGCCATCGATTCCCTACCTGGCGGAGCTTGCACCATGAAGAAAACCCCGCTGCTGAACGTCGCCCTGTCGCGAACCATCGCTGGCATGGGGCACGGCGACATCCTGGTGATCGGTGATGCCGGCCTGCCGGTGCCGCCGGGTGTGGAGCTGATCGACCTGGCCGTTACATCAGGCCTGCCGGACTTCGCCAGTGTGTTGCGCGCAGTGCTGAGCGAATTGCAGGTAGAGCGGCACGTGCTGGCTGAAGAAATGCAGAAAGTGGTACCGCCGGCACTGGTCGAGATCGAACGGTTGAAGGGCAAGCTGGGCAAGCGTGAGTGGCTAAGCCATGAAGATTTCAAGGTGCTGTCACGCAGTGCCCGGGCGGTGGTGCGTACCGGTGAGTGCCAGCCCTATAGCAACATTGCGCTGATCTCTGGCGTTACCTTCTAACAGTCGAAACACGGTACTTTTTGTAGGAGCGGCCTTGTGTCGCGATGGGGCGCGAAGCGGCCCCGGCAATTCATGCGGCGAAGCTGAAATCCTGGGGCCGCTTCGCGCCCCATCGCGACACAAGGCCGTTCCTACAGGGAGCGCGGTGTGTTTGCGAATCATGTACTGGCAACAAGGAGTGCCACACCATGCTCAAACCCCTGCTACAAGGACTTGCCCTCATGGCCACCGCCACCACTCTCCAGGCCGCCCCGATCGACCTGATCATAGACACCGACCCCGGTGCCGACGACGTGGTCGCGCTGTTCCTGGCCATGGCCTCGCCCGACGAACTCAACATCCGCGCCATCACCACCGTGGCCGGCAACGTGCGCCTGGATAAAACCTCCCGCAACGCCCGGCTGGCCCGTGAATGGGCCCGCCGCGAAGACATTCCTGTCTATGCCGGCGCCGGCCGCCCACTGGTGCGCTCGCCCATCTACGCCGCCGACGTCCACGGCGAAGAAGGCCTGACCGGCGTACAAGTACACGAACCGAAAAAGCCCTTGGCCCAAGGCAATGCCGTGCAATACCTGGTCGACACCCTGGGCGCCGCCAAACCCCACAGCATCACTGTTGCCATGCTCGGCCCGCAGACCAACCTGGCCCTGGCGCTGGTTCAGCGCCCGGACATCGCCAAAGGCATCAAGGAAGTGGTGGTCATGGGCGGCGCCCATTTCAACGGCGGCAACATCACCCCGGCCGCGGAATTCAACCTCTACGCCGACCCGCATGCCGCACAGGTAGTGCTGGCCAGTGGCGTGCAACTCACCTACCTGCCACTGGATGTCACGCACAAGCTGCTGACCAGCGATGCCCGCCTGAAACAGCTGGCAGCCGTGAACAACCAGGCCAGCAAACGGGTGGTGGGTATCCTCAACGCCTACATCACCCACGACATGGACCTGTACGGCATGCCCGGTGGCCCCGTACATGACGCCAGCGTCATTGCCTATCTGCTAAAGCCCGAGCTGTTCAGCGGCCGGCGCATCCACATGAGCATCGACAGCCGCGAAGGCCCGACCTTCGGCCAGACCCTCGCTGACTGGTACGGCGTGCTCAAGCAGCCCGCCAACGTGATGTGGGTGGAGCAGGGCGATGCCCAAGGCCTGTTCGACCTGCTCAGCGCCCGTTTGGCGCGATTGGAATAGCCGCGTGCGGCGCGTAGCGCTCGAACACCTGGTCGATGAAGCTGCGTGCTGCTTCGGCACCGTTGTCGCGCACCAGCAGGTCGATGGCGATCAACAGCAACTCCTCCGGTGTGCCAGGGCTGTACGCGCTCTGGCCCTCGGCCCATTTGACCTTGATATCGGCATCGATGCTGTGGTTGCTCATGAAAGGCTCTCGCTTGGGGCCCGGGGCGGAGGGGCGAATACCGGATCCTGGTATTCGGGGGGAGGCACTATGCCTTCACTTCCTAAAGTAAATCATGACTTTGCAGCGCAAACCAAGCGCCTCGTCGGCCGACCGGTAAAATTCGGTCACGATTGCCGTTCGCTCAGGGCACTTGGTTCAGGCAGACTTGCTCGGTTTTGCAACGAATTCTTGGTGGAGCTGTCGGAACAGACAGTTCCCAGATCGATTTAGGAGGCTTCATGTTCCGTACCCGTGCTTACCTGGCAACCCTGGCGGTGGCTGCTGTCCTGGCTGGTTGCAGCACTGGTGGTAGCTCTGATGGCGGCAACGCGCCCGCGGCGTCGGCCGGCAATGATGGCCGCTGCGAAGCCAGCGGTGCCGATTTCGCCATTGGCAAGCAGGGCAGTGCCGAACTGCTGGAGCAAGCGCGCAAGGGCAGTGGCTCGCAGACGGCACGCATTCTCAAGCCGCACGATGTGGTAACCCTGGAGTACCGCTCCGACCGCCTGAACCTGAACGTGGACGAGCAGGGCAAGGTAACCCGCGTCAACTGCGGTTGATGCAGTTCCAGGTGTTAATGCGGTCCCTGTAGGAGCGGCCTTGTGTCGCGATGGGCCGCAAAGCGGCCCCTGTTTTTTAGCTGCGGCCCATCGCGACACAAGGCCGCTCCTACAAAGAGCAAGCTTGTGCTGCCAGGCAAGCGCCCATAAAAAAACCCGCCACAAGGGCGGGTTTTTTCGCAGCTTCCGAATTACTCCGGACGAACCTGAGCAGCCTGCATGCCCTTCTGGCCGCGCTCGGCGACGAAGGAAACAGTCTGACCTTCTTTCAGGCTCTTGAAGCCGTCGGATTCGATGGCTTTGAAGTGAACGAACAGGTCGTCGCCGCCGCCTTGTGGGGTGATGAAGCCGAAGCCTTTCTCATCATTGAACCATTTGACGGTGCCGGTTTGGCGATTGGACATGGGATGAATCTCCAGAAACTTGATATTTTTCGAAGTGCCATAGACGCCTGAGCAGTCTGGCACAGGTGACATCATAGTCTAATTCTGCGGATGTAGCCCCTTTTACCTCTACCGGATGTTGATCCAGCGCAAAAAAAGCTGATCAGCCCCAGCTTCAAGGGTTCAGCTCTTCGGCGCGCAGGCCTGTTTCACAACCGTTTGGGCCTTTTGCATCAGCTTGGCGTCTACGCCATCCTTGCTGTCCAGGTCAGCAATCTCTGCGTCGGTAAAATTCTTTTTGATCGCCTGGGCACCACAGTCGCAGTGTTTTTTTGCGGTGGCCGCGTCAACGCCCTGGCCGCTGGCCACCTGCGTGCACTGAGCCATATAGCCAGCTTCCTTGCCTGGTGGGAAGTTGCCAGCATTCGCCGCCATCGGCAGCAGCAGGGCCCCAGCGGCCGCCAGGGCCAGAAGAGACGGAACTCGCATAACCGGTTACTCCTTGGGTTAAGGTCTCATCAAGAATAGGTTGCTTCCCAAGGTCTGATAGGAATTTTTCCGCGTTAGTTCACCCGAAAGCTGCAATTACCAAATATTTCTGCCTGGGGTGCAACCCGCGTGCTAGCATGCCCGGCCTGCAGCTGACAACTTCCAGCCTGCAGCTATCTTTATTTCTTTCCAGTCACTCTGGTTCGTCCCTTGCAAGCCGAAAGGCTTCTGCCACTGTGAGGCAGGCTTCCTTATTCAGGAAGGCAGGCCGGATCTTGTACTGGCTCATCCCAACCCACGTGACCTTTGGTAGGGGTCACCACTAGGAGAGGAGGCGCCATGCCCGTTATTACTCTTCCCGACGGCAGTCAACGTTCGTTTGATCACGCCGTATCCGTAGCCGACGTTGCCGCTTCCATCGGCGCCGGCCTGGCCAAGGCCACCGTCGCCGGCAAGGTCGATGGCAAACTGGTCGATGCTTGCGACCTGATCAGCCAAGACGCCACCCTGCAGATCATCACCCCTAAAGATGAAGAGGGACTGGAGATCATCCGTCACTCGTGCGCCCACCTGGTCGGCCACGCCGTGAAGCAGCTGTACCCGACCGCCAAGATGGTCATCGGCCCGGTCATCGACGAAGGCTTCTATTACGACATCGCCTACGAGCGCCCCTTCACCCCTGAAGACATGGCCGCCATCGAAAAGCGCATGATGGAGCTGATCGAAAAAGACTACGACGTGGTCAAGAAAGTGACCCCGCGTGCCGAAGTCATCGACGTGTTCAAGGCCCGTGGCGAAGACTACAAGCTGCGCCTGGTCGAGGACATGCCGGATGAGCAGGCCATGGGCCTGTACTACCACGAAGAATACGTTGACATGTGCCGCGGCCCGCACGTGCCGAACACCCGCTTCCTCAAGGCATTCAAGCTGACCAAGCTGTCCGGTGCCTACTGGCGCGGCGATGCCAAGAACGAGCAGCTGCAACGCGTGTACGGCACCGCCTGGGCCGACAAGAAGCAGCTGGCTGCGTACATCCAGCGCATCGAAGAAGCCGAAAAACGCGACCACCGCAAGATCGGCAAGCAGCTCGACCTGTTCCACCTGCAGGAAGAAGCCCCGGGCATGGTGTTCTGGCATGCCAACGGCTGGACGGTGTACCAGGTGCTCGAGCAGTACATGCGCCAGGTTCAGCGCGCCAACGGCTACCTGGAAATCAAGACCCCGCAGGTTGTCGACCGTATCCTGTGGGAGCGTTCCGGCCACTGGTCCAACTACGCCGAGAACATGTTCACCACCTCGTCGGAAAGCCGTGACTACGCGGTAAAACCGATGAACTGCCCGTGCCACGTGCAGGTGTTCAACCAGGGCCTGAAAAGCTACCGCGACCTGCCGCTGCGCCTGGCCGAGTTCGGTGCCTGCCACCGTAACGAGCCGTCCGGCGCCCTGCACGGCATCATGCGCGTGCGTGGCTTTGTGCAAGACGACGCGCACATCTTCTGCACCGAAGAACAGGTGAAGAAAGAAGCCGCCGACTTCATCAAGCTGACCCTGGATGTGTACAAGGACTTCGGCTTTACCGACATCGCCATGAAGCTGTCGACCCGTCCAGCCAAGCGTGTGGGCTCCGAAGAGCTATGGGACCGTGCCGAAAGCGCACTGGCCGACGCCTTGAACGAATCCGGCCTGGAGTGGGAATACCAGCCAGGCGAGGGCGCCTTCTACGGCCCGAAAATCGAGTTCACCCTGCGCGACTGCCTCGGCCGTAACTGGCAGTGCGGTACCCTGCAGTACGACCCGAACCTGCCAGAGCGCCTGGATGCCAGCTATATCGCCGAAGATAACAGCCGAATTCGCCCGGTCATGCTGCACCGCGCCATCCTCGGTTCGTTCGAGCGCTTCATCGGCATGCTGATCGAGCACTACGCTGGCGTGTTCCCGGCCTGGCTGGCACCTACCCAGGCCGTGATCATGAACATCACCGACAAACAGGCCGATTTCGCCCTTGAGGTTGAGAAATCTCTGAACGGTAGCGGTTTCCGTGCCAAGTCGGACTTGAGAAATGAGAAGATCGGCTTTAAAATCCGCGAGCATACTTTGCTCAAGGTCCCGTACCTTTTGGTTATAGGGGACCGCGAAGTCGAAACGCAAACCGTCGCAGTGCGTACTCGCGAAGGCGCAGACCTGGGCTCCATGCCCGTCGCCCAATTCGCTGAGCTTCTGACACAAGCGGTTTCCCGGCGTGGTCGCCAAGAATCGGAGTAATGACTATTAAGCGTGAAATGAGAAACGATAAGCGTGCTGTACCGAAGGCCCCGATCAACGAGAATATCTCGGCCCGCGAGGTTCGGTTAATTGGCGCAGACGGCGAGCAGGTTGGCATCGTCTCGATTGATGAAGCGCTGCGTATCGCTGATGAAGCGAAGCTGGACCTGGTAGAAATCTCTGCAGACGCGGTACCACCGGTCTGCAAGGTCATGGACTACGGCAAGCACCTCTTCGAAAAGAAGAAGCAGGCCAACGAAGCCAAGAAAAACCAGAAGCAGATCCAGATCAAAGAAATCAAGTTTCGTCCAGGGACGGAGGATGGGGATTACCAGGTAAAACTACGCAACCTGGTACGTTTCCTTACCGATGGGGACAAGGCCAAGATCTCTCTGAGATTCCGCGGCCGTGAGATGGCCCACCAGGAGCTGGGCATGGAGCTGTTGAAGCGGGTCGAAGCCGACCTCGCCGAATACGGCACCGTTGAGCAGCATCCGAAGATGGAAGGACGCCAGCTTATGATGGTCATCGCCCCCAAAAAGAAGAAGTAATCTCCCGGGCACGGCAGGCCTGATGATTATTGTGTAATTTTTTTCGAATGCGGAGTTCAACATGCCAAAAATGAAAACCAAGAGCGGTGCTGCGAAGCGCTTCCTGAAGACAGCTTCGGGCTTCAAGCACAAGCACGCTTTCAAGAGCCACATCCTGACCAAAATGTCGACCAAGCGTAAACGTCAACTGCGCGGTGCCAGCTTGCTGCACCCGTCCGACGTGGCAAAAGTCGAGCGCATGCTGCGCGTTCGTTAATTCTGGTTAAGATAGAGGAAGTTACTCATGGCTCGTGTTAAGCGCGGCGTTATCGCTCGTAAGCGTCACAAAAAAATTCTGAAACTGGCTAAAGGTTACTACGGTGCACGCTCGCGCGTATTCCGCGTAGCCAAGCAAGCGGTCATCAAGGCAGGCCAATACGCCTACCGCGACCGTCGCCAGAAGAAGCGTCAGTTCCGCGCACTGTGGATCGCTCGTATCAACGCCGGTGCCCGCACCAACGGTCTGTCCTACAGCCGTCTGATTGCTGGCCTGAAAAAGGCTTCGATCGAAATCGACCGTAAGGTTCTGGCCGATCTGGCAGTGAACGAAAAAGCGGCGTTTGCTGCGATTGTCGAGAAAGCTAAAGCCGTTCTGGCTTAAGTACCCGCGACAATCACCCGGCGGCGCTGGCGCCGTCGGGCATTGAACGTCATCGATAGGGGAAGAGCCTTCAAAGCTCTTCCCCTATTTTCGTATCTGGAGTCTGTACATGGAAAACCTGGATGCGCTGGTCTCCCAAGCCCTAGAGGCCGTGGAACGCGCTGAAGACATCAACGCCCTGGAACAGATCCGGGTTAATTATCTCGGCAAGAAGGGCGAGCTGACCCAGGTGATGAAGACCCTGGGCAACCTGCCAGCCGAAGAGCGGCCGAAAGTCGGCGCGCTGATCAACGACGCCAAAGAGCGCGTCACCGTTGTGCTCAATGCCCGCAAGGCCGCCTTTGAAGAAGCCGAGCTCAGCGCTCGCCTGGCAGCCGAATGCATTGACGTCACCCTGCCAGGCCGCGGCCAGGCCACCGGTGGCCTGCACCCGATCACCCGTACACTCGAGCGCATCGAGCAGTTCTTCACCCACATCGGCTACGGCATTGCCGAAGGCCCAGAGGTTGAAGACGACTACCACAACTTCGAAGCGCTCAACATCCCCGGCCACCACCCGGCCCGGGCGATGCACGACACCTTCTACTTCAATGCCAACATGCTGCTGCGTACCCACACCTCGCCGGTGCAGGTGCGGACCATGGAGTCCACCCAGCCGCCCATCCGCATTGTCTGCCCAGGCCGCGTATATCGCTGCGACTCGGATATCACCCACTCGCCGATGTTCCACCAGGTCGAAGGCCTGCTGATCGATCGCGATATCAACTTCGCCGACCTCAAGGGCACCATCGAAGAATTCCTGCGCGTATTCTTCGAAAAAGAACTGGCGGTACGTTTCCGTCCATCGTTCTTCCCCTTCACCGAGCCGTCCGCCGAAGTCGACATCCAGTGCGTGATGTGTTCCGGCAACGGCTGCCGCGTGTGCAAGCAAACCGGCTGGCTGGAAGTGATGGGTTGCGGCATGGTGCACCCAAGCGTGCTGCGCATGTCTGGCATCGACCCTGAAGAGTTCCAGGGCTTCGCTTTCGGCATGGGCGCCGAGCGCCTGGCCATGCTGCGCTATGGCGTCAACGATTTGCGTCTGTTCTTCGACAACGACCTGCGGTTCCTGGCGCAATTCCGCTAGGCCCAATCGACGCAACTTTCAGGAGAACAGCATGAAATTCAGTGAACAGTGGCTGCGCGGTTGGGTAAACCCGCAAGTCTCCCGTGACGAACTGGTCGCCCGCCTGTCCATGGCCGGCCTCGAAGTCGACAGCGTTACCCCCGCTGCCGGCCAGTTCAGCGGCATCGTCGTGGGCGAAATCCTCGCCACCGAACAACACCCGGACGCCGACAAGCTGCGCGTGTGCCAGGTCACCAATGGCCAGGAAACCTTCCAGGTCGTGTGCGGCGCGCCTAACGCCCGCCCAGGCATCAAAGTGCCATTTGCCATGATCGGTGCCGAGCTGTCTGGCGACTTCAAGATCAAAAAGGCCAAGCTGCGTGGCGTCGAGTCCTTCGGCATGCTGTGCTCGGCAGCCGAGCTGGAAATCAGCGAAGAGAACGACGGCCTGCTGGAACTGGCAGCCGACGCCCCGGTTGGCGAAAACATTCGTACCTATCTGAACCTGGACGACGCCAGCATCGAAATCGGCCTTACGCCGAACCGCGGTGACTGCCTGTCCATCGCCGGCCTGGCCCGCGACGTCAGCGCCCTGTACGACACCCCGGTCACCCGCCCGGTGGTGCCAGCCGTAGCGCCGGCCCACGACGAAGTGCGCCCGGTGCAAGTCAGCGCACCGGCCGCCTGCCCACGCTACCTGGGCCGCGTTATCCGTAACGTCGACCTCAGCAAGCCGACCCCCCTGTGGATGGTCGAGCGCCTGCGCCGCAGCGACGTACGCAGCATCGACGCCGCCGTCGACATCACCAACTACGTGATGCTCGAACTCGGCCAGCCGATGCACGCCTTCGACCTGGCAGAAATCAACGGCGGCATCCGCGTACGCATGGCTGAAGAGGGCGAAAAACTCGTCCTGCTCGACGGCCAGGAAGTTGCCCTGCGCGCCGACACCCTGGTCATCGCTGACCACACCCGCGCCCTGGCCATCGCCGGCGTCATGGGTGGCGAGCACAGCGGTGTAAACACCGAGAAAACCCGCGACCTGTTCCTGGAAAGCGCCTTCTTCGAGCCGATTTCCGTCGCCGGTAAAGCCCGTTCCTACGGCCTGCACACCGATGCCTCGCACCGCTACGAGCGTGGCGTCGATTCGCAGCTGGCCCGCGAAGCCATCGAGCGCGCCACCCAGCTGGTGCTGGACATCGTCGGCGGCGAAGCCGGCCCGGTAGTCGAAGCCGTCAGCGAACAGCACCTGCCACAAGTGGCCCCGGTCATCCTGCGCGACGAACGCATCACCCAGATGCTCGGCATGCAAATGGACCCAGCCCAGGTCGAGCAACTGCTCAACGCCCTGGAACTGACCACGACCAAGAGTGGGGAAGGGCAGTGGACCGTCAACGTCCCAAGCCACCGCTTCGACATCAGCCTGGAAGTGGACCTGATCGAAGAGCTGGCCCGCCTGTACGGCTACAACAACCTGCCGGTACGTTACCCGCAAGCGCGCCTGGCCCCACAGGGCAAGCCGGAAACCCGCGGTGACCTGCCAACCCTGCGCCGCCTGCTGGTTGCCCGCGGCTACCAGGAAGCCATCACCTACAGCTTCATCGACCCGAAACTGTTCGAACTGTTCAGCCCGGGCGTAGAGCCACTGCTGCTGGCCAACCCCATCTCCAGCGACATGGCCGCCATGCGCGCGTCCCTGTGGCCGGGCCTGGTCAAGGCACTGCAACACAACCTGAACCGCCAGCAAGACCGCGTGCGCCTGTTCGAAAGCGGCCTGCGCTTCGTCGGCCAACTCGGCGACCTGCAGCAGCAGCCAATGATTGCCGGCGTCATCACCGGCAGCCGCCTGCCAGAAGGTTGGGCCAACGGCCGCGACGGCGTCGACTTCTTCGACGTTAAAGCCGACGTGGAAGCCTTGCTGGGTTACTCCGGTGCCCTGAGCGACTTCACCTTCAGCGCCGGCAAACACCCCGCCCTGCACCCAGGCCAAACCGCCGCCATCGAACGCGACGGCAAACTGGTCGGCTACCTTGGCGCCATCCACCCGGAGCTGGCCAAAGCCCTGGGCCTGGACCGCCCGGTGTTCCTGTTCGAGCTGGTGCTGGGCGACGTGGTCGAAGGCCGCCTGCCGAAATTCAGCGAACTGTCCAAGTTCCCGGAAACCCGCCGCGACCTGGCGTTGATCGCCGGCCGTGACGTGGCTGCCAGCGCGGTGCTTGAATTAATTCGTGACAATGCAGGCGAATGGCTCACAGACCTCAGGCTGTTTGATGTCTACCAAGGTAAAGGCATTGATCCTGATAGAAAAAGCCTTGCCGTCGGCTTGACCTGGCAGCATCCATCGCGCACTCTTAACGACGATGAGGTGAACACTACCCTGCAAAACATCCTCACCTCGCTCGAACAAAGGTTGAACACCACGTTAAGGAAATAACGGCATGGGTGCTCTGACGAAAGCTGAGATGGCCGAAAGGCTGTACGAGGAGCTGGGGCTTAACAAGCGTGAGGCCAAAGAGCTGGTCGAGCTGTTTTTCGAAGAAATTCGGCACGCACTTGAAGAGAACGAGCAGGTGAAGCTGTCCGGTTTCGGCAACTTCGACCTCCGCGACAAACGCCAGCGGCCGGGCCGCAACCCCAAGACTGGGGAAGAGATCCCGATCACTGCACGGCGCGTCGTCACCTTTCGTCCAGGGCAGAAGTTGAAGGCCCGGGTTGAGGCCTATGCTGGAACCAAGCCATAACGACGAACTGCCCCCCATACCGGGCAAGCGCTACTTCACCATCGGTGAAGTGAGCGAATTGTGTGCCGTGAAGCCACACGTGCTGCGGTATTGGGAGCAGGAATTCGACCAGCTTAACCCTGTGAAGCGGCGGGGGAACCGGCGATATTACCAGCGGCAGGATGTGCTGATGATTCGCCAGATTCGTGCGCTGCTGTATGACCAGGGGTTCACCATTGGCGGGGCGCGGTTGCGGCTTTCCAGTGATGAGGCTAAAGATGAATCCAGCCAGTACAAGCAGCTGATTCGGCAGATGATTGTTGAATTGGAGGATGTATTGGTGGTGTTGAAGAAGTGAGCCTGGGCTTTTCTGATGAGTGGAAATTTTTTTGAGAAAAAGCTTCCATTTATCAAAAGGTTAGGGTAGATTCTTCATCGTTCTCAGAGGTTATGAGAATGTAGTCGGGGCGTAGCGCAGCCCGGTAGCGCACTTGCATGGGGTGCAAGGGGTCGAGTGTTCGAATCACTCCGTCCCGACCAAATACTCCAAGGACTTAGGCCATTTCCGAAAGGGGTGGCCTTTTTCCTTTGCGTGACTTTTGCGTGACTTCTCAGGTTTTTATGCCTGCCTCCTCTTCAGAATCGTCAGCACCGGCCCACGCGAGTCCGTCGCTGAAACTTTGTTTGCCGCCTCTATCAACTGACCCAACTCCGCGCCAGAATAGTGACTGGTCACACTTCCGTTCTTGTGGCCAAGTAGCGACTTTCGATCCTCCTCTGTTACACCCGCTGCTTTCAGGCGCCTGCCGAAAGTGTGCTTCAAGTCGTGAACCCTGATGGAAGCGAACCCAGGGTGTGCCGGCCTTAAGTGTTGCTCCTGCCAGAGCTTTGCCGCGCGCACCCTCGCTTTTTTCCAGGCCGAGTCGTTCATCCTGTGCATCCCGGTGCCGTTGTAGGGGAATACCCACTCCCTACTGACCCCGCGCTGCCCATCAATAATCGACTTGGCCACGCTGTTCAGCACCACCAAGCGTTCGTCCCGGTTCTTAACGCCTGAATTCTCATGCCGGCCACCGAAGTCGGCAGGGATCAGAAATACGCTGGTACCCAGCTCGGGTACCGAAATCTCCCAATCCCACCTCAGTTTGCAGACCTCCTGTTCGCGGCAGCCAGTGTTCACCTTGAACAGGGCCATTCGCTGCAGGTGGTCCGGCAACTCGCCAAAGAGAATCGACTGCTCATCCCACGACATGGGGTAGGGCTTTCGACTGGATCTCTTCTCCTCCAACTTGGTTAACAGCGGAATGCTGTCGAGCCAGGGCCTACGCTCTTCATCCCGCCACTTCCGGCAAGACAGCGACAGCACGCGAATCACCCGCTCGATGGCGATGTTCACCGTCCTGTTGCTCACTGCCTTCCTCACTTTCCCATTCGGCAGATCTTCGTCCGTTTGCCGGTCCCGAATGAAAGGGGCAAGCGCCTGGTCGTCGATGTGCGTCAGCGGTAGGTCGCCCAGGTATGGGTCTAACTGTTTCAAGCACAAAGCCGTCAGCTTGATCGACGGCTGATCCTTGTGCTCGAGCAGGTACCTGGTAGCCGCCTCGCGGAACGTTCGCACTTGTCGAACGCCGTAAACCTTGCGTTGGCGGATCTGCTCCAAGCGGTGAATCAAGTATTTTTCTGCTTCCGCCCGGTCACCAACTCCAGTGCTTTCGTAAAGTCTCTCTCCGTTGATCTTCTTGTCGATGTGCCAGATGCCGTTCCTTTGGGAAAGGCCTGTGATTGTCTTTCGCGCCATCCCTTATCTCCTGATGGGCGCTCGCTGCCGGGTGATTGTCGTCCCTGAGCGCCTTCTTTCGCAATTGCCATTGCCTGGATGTAGTCGTTTACCCAGGCATCCAGCTCTTCTCGGTCAAACCCAATGCCGCGCTCCCCTATAGGGAACTCGCTCACATGCGGCCTGACTGTTTTGTTGAATTCGGATCGGCACATGCCGAGGTAATGCGGAGCTTCGCCGGCGCGGATGATGCGCGGCAGAATGCGTGCGGCCGGTGCCGCGCTGGCGTTTGCCATGTAGTTCTCCTGCGGCCAGATCAGGCCGTGAAGTGGTGCCCGACCTGAGCCGCCCGGGCGGCTTCCTCGGTGCGAAACATGAGCTGGGTTCTGCTGGTGCGGCCCCAGCTGTCGTATTCGACGTCGACCCACCAGTGGCCGAACTTGCGGTACGGCTCGCCGAGGATCTTCGTGACGTAGCAGTCGATCAGGTTCATGGATGGTCTCCACGCCGCCGGTGGCGGCAGGTTGGTGTCAGGCAGTTGCCTGGGCTATGGTCTGCTCGAAGCGCGAAGCCAGTTCGGCGTTGACCTCGGCCTTGGCCAGGCTGTCGGTTGTGCCCTTGGCGCGGTGCAGGTTTTCGTACTTGCGAAGCTGGGCGGCTGCCTCGGCCAGGTCCGCCAGCAGAGCCGGCGCCGCGGCGATCAGCTTGGCATTGGCCCGGCGCAGATCCCGACTGAGTTCTGCCGGGCCGATCTCGGTGAAAGTCACACAGTCGCCGCAATCGGCAATCATCCAGCCGTCAGAGGGAAGCGCCTTCACGCCATCGCCACTGTCGGCGCCGAGGCCAGTGAAAACCTCGGTTTCGTTCAGGACTTCCCATGGGCCGGGCGTGTGTTTGTGTTTCGTCATGGCGTAGCTCTCCATTCCCGCGCATGTTGGCGGGCTTGAGTTGTAGGGGGAGGGATTAGGCTCGAGCTTCGAACAGGTCGATCTGCGCAGCCGGGGTGTCGCGGATGGTGATGGCCTCGGCGATGCGCTGCTGCGCGGTACCGAAGTGCACTTCGTCCTGCTCGATGCCGATGAAGCGCCGGCCCAGTTGGATGCAGGCAACGCCGGTCGTGCCGCTGCCCATGGTGTTGTCGAGAACCACTTGGCCGGGGTTGGTGTAGGTGGCGATCAGGAATCGCATCCAGCTGACCGGCTTCTGGGTGGGGTGGAAGTTGGCTGTCTGCTTGTCGCTCGAGAAGAACTGCACCGAGCGCGGGTATCGGTCTGTCGAATCGTACTCGGTAAGCGACAGGGCCTTGCCGTAGCACTCCGAGTTAACCGTCTTCCGCTTCGCCGTGCGCCGCTCGTGCCCGGTCGTCATTTGCGGGTTGTACACCGGCTGGCGCCGGTAGAAGACCTGGGCGCTCTCATGCGCGCGGAGCGGTTGCTTCTTGGCGTTGAGGAAGCCGGTGGCGTTGCCTTTCTCCCAGATCCACTCGTAACGGTAGTCTCGTGGGTTGCTGGCGACCACCAGCGAGCTGAAGGGCTGGGCCGCACACAGCACAATGGCCGCCTCGGGCTTTGCGATTCTCAAGTACTGCTCCCATAGGGGGGCGAAGGGGATCACCACATCCCAAGCGCACTGCGTTGTGCCATAGGGGAGGTCAGCCAGCACTAGGTCGACGCTGGCGTCTGGGATCGACCTCATCACCTCCAGGCACTCGCCGTGGTACAGGCTGACTTCGCTCATCGAGGCCCCCTGTAGATCAGGTAGGCCATGTAGTCGAGGGCGATCATTCCTGAGCATCCTGCGTCACGCCCAGTTCGCCCATCACCTCGGTGGCAATGGCGAAGCCCGGCGAGCCCAACGGGCATTCCTGAATGATGCGGTTCATGCCAGCCACAAGGTCGCGGGCGGTGCCGATCATCATGTCTGCGTCGGCGTCCATATCCAGGCCGAGAGCTTCGCCAATGCTGCCGATGGACACACAGGCATCCAGCAGCATGCTTTTGCTGCGCTCGGCCTCCTTGCTCAGAGCCTCGTTCTCGGCCTTGAGCTTGTCGTAGGCCTCAGCCATCACGACATCCGGGCCGTGCGGGTCGTAGTTGATGCGGTTGCCCGCTTCGGAAAGCATCTTGACAGCTTTGTAACGGTGAACTTCGGTCATTGCATCAGCTCCTTAGGCACCTGGATGGTATCGCCGAGCTTGGCGTGGGCAGCGGCTCGCATAGCTGCTGTGAGCGGGCTCACATGTTCGAAGTATCGGGTTTCATCTTCCTGCTGGACGCGCCAGAGCACACACCGGTGCTGCCAGTCCCATGCGCTGGGTTCGACAGTCAGTTCGTGCTTTTCAATCAGTGGCCCGCCCACCGCCCAGTCCTCCCACGGGCTGTAGCGCTTGGTGTGCTCGGTGGCCTGGCCCTGATACCGGGCGAACACCCGCCACGGGTTGCCGTATTCCGGCGGGGCCATGAACAGGTCCAGGCCTTCTGCTTTGCCAACCGCCCAGCCCAGCGCCTCGCCGGCCAGGTCGGCCGTCTTCACTTCGATCAGGTCGGTCACGGCGCCACCTTCAGGCCCTGAGCCTCGATGGCCTCGACAACCTCGCCAGGCCATAGCACTGCCTCGCGATAACCATCACGTGACTCGATCTCATCAGTCTTTGGCAGGGCCACCACCACAGCCTCACGGCTGGCCTGCCAGGCCCAATAGGCAAGGCGCACCATAGGATCGCGGTAATCTCCGTTCTCCTGTCGCCATTCGAGATTGGCTTTGGCGCGCTGGCGAATGTCCTCGCCACAACGCAAAGCCATTTCCTCGACATACGCAGCCTCGAACTGCTCGCGCATCTTGTCTGTCACAGCTGATACCTCTCATCAATCCAGCGCCCAGGCGCCACATGGCGAGGCAAAGCGAATGCCTCACCAAGCGATGCAACAACGATTGCGCGGCAGGCGGCTATGTCGATTGTTTCGCCTCCGCAGACCACGTCACCGACTCTTGCCGAGAACGCATATCCGGGAAGCAGCTCATCGAAGCGCACCCTATGGGTGAGTACTTGCTCGCTGGCCAATCGGCTGTCCGATGAGGGGCTAAAGCGCTTGAAAACGCTTCCGCCAATTGCCAGTCGAACCCCGGATTCAGTCATCCGAGCCTGCTTACCGTTCGCCACCAGGGTGCAGTAGTCGAGCGCGTGCCCGGTCAATTCCCTGGCTCTGACTTCAACAATTTCGCTCACATCGAATACCTCTCTTCAGCCCAGCGCCCAGGCGCCAGTGCGGGTGTAGGTTCGGGTTGAGTTTCGTGCGGGGAGAGCTGGCGCTCGTTGCCGGCCTGCAGCTGGCTGTCGGGGATGCAGCTCAGTCCGTTCGAGATCTTCCAGCAGGTCACTCCACGTTGGTCGTCGTGGTAGACATCTGCGCTGTAAGGCAGTGGCCGGGTTTCGCGTGGATCTGCGCTGGCGCCGGTGGCCAGCAGCAGGAGGCAGAGGGCGAGGCGGGTCATGGCTGCACCTCGCCGCTGTAGCGCTCGAAGCCTTCGCCGTATTCATGGCAATAGGTCGCCGGCCAGCATCCCCGAGTGCCTTCGGGCACCATGTTGTACATGCGGTCGTAGGTGCCATGCCCCGGTGTTGTCTTGATCCACACATGGACAGGGCCGCCAAGTGCCCATCCCGGATAGCGCTTGATGGCTGCGGCCATGAATTCATCGAGGTCGTGATGCCCTTTGCTCATCACGATGTAGGTGTCTTCGCCAACGCTCTGCACATCGAGCGGATGCTGTTTTGCAGGCATGCAGGTTCCTTGGCCGCCATATCGCGGCAGTGAATTGATTCAGTAGTCAGGAAATAGATAGCAATTGCGCTGGGTTGCTGTAGTCTGAGATGACAATTCATCACTACTAGGCCCAGCCATGCGTAATCGCGGTAAGGTTTACTGGGATTGGGCCAATCCGGAGTTGCACTTTCGCAACTACGATGAGCGCCTGTCCTGCGGCACCCTCATCAACATTCAGGTGCGCACCTCCAAAGAGAACGTCACCCAGCTCTTCTTCGGCATTTATGGCCAGAAGGGGCTGATGCTTCTTGAAGAAAACTACCCGGACTGCACAGGGCAGACGATGACCGTCGCTATGGCCTGGGCGCTCCAACGTGCCAACGACTGGGTAGCGGGTCAGCGCCTGGGCTCTCCCTGAGTGAATAGAGGGGAGAGGGGTTACAGCTGGGTGTTTACGCGGGAGAAGGTGAAACCCTTGTGGGTTCTCCGGCGGCCCTTCAAGCAGGAAGTGACAACCGAAGGGTTCATGCCAATGGCAATCAGGTCTCGCTGCCCGCGCAGCATGAGGCCGAAACCACAGCGCTCCGCCTGGACCCAGCCCTTGTTAGTTCGGCTTTGCAGGCCAACGCCATAAACAATCAGGCCGGTATCGATGGCATGCCTAACATTCTCTGCAATGGTGCACCACTCGAGATTTTCCGGACGATTGTCATCTTTGATGCCGTTGATATGGTTAACAAGCGGCAGATCAGATGGGCCGAGAAAAGCTAATGCGACCAGTCGATGAGCGCGATGACCGCCGCTATCAATTGCCACGATCAGATATCCGTCCTTGTCCGGTTTCTGAGTCAAATATCGCTGAGGCCTCCACTGGCCGCGGGCGTCATGCCGAGGAATGGTCCGAAAACGACCAAGACTGCTGACTTCGAAGTTGTCGTGCCCGGGTATTGGAAGCCATTTCTCCAATTCAGCCATGGGAGCCTCCAGGCCGTGGAGCCGGCGCGCTCGGCTCTGCGCTGGCGGATAGGGCAGTCCTCGCCTTCTGGATCACCGCCCACTCGGCATCACTGCGGCCCACGCCGTCGTCGATGAACTCGAGCACCTCGCGCAGTAGCGCATCCCGCTCGGCCAGCTGCGCGCGCAGGGATTCAATGATGCTGAGCTGATCTTTAGATCCTTGAGCCAGCTTTCGTGACAACTTACGCAGCCTCTCAACCTCGCCAGGATCGGCGTGGGTGTAGGCCCTCTCAATCTTCGCGAAACTGGCCCGGTTCCCACAGAGGTCGACCATGCTCTCCGGGGGAACCCCGTCAATCCATTCGGTGACGACTTCGTCCAGGTCATTGATCCCTCGCCACGCTACCGGTTCGCCCTGGCGCTGATCGGACGCTACGCCGGTAATCGGCCCCAGGCCAACAATCGGCAGCCCAGTCGCCGCTGAATCCCGCTCTGCCTCTTCTTTGGTCCACCAGATGGCAGTACCAACCATCCACGCTATTGGCTCGGGGTGGTGCTTCGGTGCTGGCTGGCCTGCTACGCGCGCTTCGATAGATGCCCAAGCTGGCGCGAACTCCGGCCAGTCGCTTTCAATCACCAGGCACTCCCGCGCCGGGCAGTTCCAGTCAGCCATGAGCGACTGCACGCCTTCCAGATACGAGTGCGCGAGGTCGGAATCGACTGGCGAGAGTAGCGCGAGGTCGCTGCGCTTGACGACGACATACCTGTCTTCGCGCTGGAAGGGCACGCTGACCATCTCGGTGTTACTGGATCGGTTTTCTGTGGGCATGGGGATACCTCTGTCGGTCACAAGGCCAGTTCTGTCTGACTCTCGCGCTGCCAAATAGGGGAGCTGGTGTGTGCTTCAATTCGGTCGGCGATCACGCTAGCGCGCTGGCCGGCCGACGGCGGGGTGTACATGCCGAAGCGGCTGATGCTGCCGCCGTTCACCGCGGCATTCGTGCTGTCAGCCGATGCCAGCGGTAGGCTTTGGAAGATCGCCGGGTCAAGCATCCGCAGGCCATGCAGGCGGCAAACTGGCCGGCCCTGGTCATCGCATATGGCGTCCATTGCGGCGCCCATGCGCTTCCACCAAGCGGCGGTGCCCGGCGAGCGCCACTGTCCTGAACTGCCCAGGGCGACCATTCGCCAGCAGTTGGCCAGTCGTTGCAGCCGCTCGATCGACTCGTGCATGTGCCAGACCGGCACGCCGGGAAGGTGGCCAGGCCATTGTTCGAGCAGTCGGTCGTTGGCGTCTTCGTCCCCGTCGATCACGTCAGGGATCAGCGCCCAGTCGAAGCCAGGGTGCCGGTGCCAGTTATCCACCCAGCGGGTATAGCCTTCCACGTCGACCTGACCGCCGTTCTTCCACACGGTGAATGCGCCGTTGTCGAAGACGAAGGACTGGCAGGCCTCGGCAACGATGCCCATGTCGTCCTGCCGCGGGAATGGCACCAAGGCATGCCGGCCGGCCAGCAGTCGTGCTGCATCCTGCCGACTGCCGCCGATTGGAGTGCCGTGGTAATGGATCATTCGATAAGCCTCAGGGATTCAATTGATACCCCTTGGTGCACCGCCTTGACCTCCACCTCACAGCAGAACCGATCGATGAGAGCGTCGGCAATCTGCTCCTGAAAGCCTTCTTTGATCAAGGCAGTCGCCGTTTTGATGTGCTCTACGAGGATCATCTTCGGGCTTCGTATCTCAAGGCTGTAGACGATCATCTCGCCGTCGCTTGGGCATTTGGCGGCGAAGGTGTGCCTGTAGATGTTGATCGATCGGTATTGTGCAGGCATGGGCGATCCTCGCCGGGGAGGCGTTATCGTTGAATAGGGGAAGGCGCTGGCGCTCAGGCCAGATCAGCGAGAGGCAGCAGTACTTGGTTGTGATCGGATGCGCCGGTCGGGCGAACGGTGTTGAACCCCGTCTCGACCGCCGACAGCGTCTCTATCCAGTGGCTTTCCCGCTGGGTTATGTAGGCTGCTCGATTGGCGCAATCTGCCGGGTAGGCGATCACTTCGATTACTGAGAATTCCCAGTCGGTGATATCAGAGCCGCCAAGTGCTGCGTGGAACTTGCAGCTGGTTGGGTTGCTGAGGTGTTGCCACCATCGCAGTGTGAACGGCTGCGTGGTCTGGCCTACGTAGACGCGGCCGGTGGACTTTTGTCGTACCTGGTAGATCACGGGCGGCGACCGACCCTCGCTAGCCAGACGGAACTCCGAAAGGTCGCGGAACTTGGCCGCCGCCTGGCACGTCTCGGTGCAGTAGTCGTGGCTTTTGGTTTCCGTGTGCGGGTCGTTGTATTTGTCGATCAATTTGAAGACGGTGCCGCACTCTTTGCATGGCCTGTTTTCGAAGCGACCGAGCAGATAGGTGTCGCGGTCGTCGATAGGCTGGATATGCAGTAGATACTCGTGCGCGTCCATGTCCTTGCGCAGCACTCGCGAGGGGAACTTGCGTTCGTATTGATCTTCGACCGCGACTTTCGCTGCCTTTCGGTCGATTGCCTCGACCATTCCACTGAACACTGGTGGCCAGGCCCACTCCGACTCTCCGCATGCGCTTGTGGCCGGACGGCGCCCTTTGATCTGGTAGTAGAACTTGAGCATGGGAGCTCCTTACAGGTTCCGCCTCTGCTGGAGAGGCGCTTTATTCAGGCGGGGAAGGCGCTGGCGGGCAGCGCGGGGTGGCGTGATTCGGTGAACTGGGGTATTGCTGGCGTCTCGACAATGGAGATCGCTATGAATTGGGGGATGCTTGCGGATTACGGATCGATCGCAACTGGGGCCGTTTCGGCGGTCTGTTGGCTGGTTGCTGCTGTCGTGAAAGTCGATCCGCCCGAGAGCCTTAAAGGAAAACCGGACGATAGCTACTGGGATGGAATAGTCGTCGACGGTGCTGATCTCATCAAAACAATGCGTCTTCAAGCCAGATGGAACAGCCTTGCAGCAGCTTCCGCCGCGATTGCAGTTTCGTTGCAGGTGATGGTCAAACTGTCTTAGAGGAGGCGCTGGCGGGCAGCGCGGGTCAGGCCGCACGTCTAATCTTTTCAGCGCGGCGCTCAGCCAGCTTGAGTCGAAGCGCTTCCTTGTAGCTGGCCTTGGCCGCTTTCATGGTACGAGCCCACTCGCCTGCGACCTCAACAGTCTCGTACGGAGACCAGTGCGCGAAGCGGGTAGGCCGGCGATGCTCGCAGTAGGCACTTCCGCGTGGGTAGCGGACCATCCGGTATTCGTATTCGCCCCAGGTGCCGCGCTGCTGGATCTGGGGCTGGTTGATCCCGAGGAAGTGGGCGAAGCCGTCATAGCATTCGCACTCGTCGAGATAGGCATCGAACTTGGTGTACTTTCGCGGAGGCGGCGGCGGGGGAAGCTTGGCCAGCGCAAACTGCTTCCCTTCAGGCGTTGCCCGGTACACCACGTCATTAGCATCACAGAACGCTGGCGCCTTGCCGCGCGTCATCAGGCCTGCCTCTACCAGTACATCCAGGTTGTTGGCGTCGTCATAGCCTGGGCTGGTGAGGAAGTGGTTTCTGCCGCCAGTTCGGCAGCCTGGATTTAGGCCCAGGGTGTGCCAGAGCAGGTTGAGCTGCTTCTCGGTGGCTTCGATCATGGCTTTCTCCGTACATGCGCCGCCCTCCGTGGCCGGATGCGGCATGGTGGAATAGTTGGGTTAGGCCCGTTCTGCGAGCAGGATCAGGCCGGTATCGTCCGGGTCGTCGCCGAGTTCCAAGCCCGGCGCGCGCAGCTCGCGGCTCAGCCTGAACTGGTCGAGCTTGCGCACCACAGAACTGGAAAGTTTGATTTCGTGGCGCGGCGCACTCAGGAAGTGCCGGGCCGCTTCAGGCCCTAATTCATGGATGCGGTGGATCAGCAGGGTCATGGCCTCGCCGTTTTCCTCGACATCAGCCCAGGCCTTGATCTCGGTCAGGGCCTGCTTAGTCCCTGGTCGAACCTTCAAGCGCAGGTCTTCTTCCTGCAGTCTGGCGGCTTTGGTGCGGCGCTTCTCGTCGCGCGCCTGCTGAGACATCGCCATACGGCACCTCCTTCAATCCGCTGGGCGGGATGTGTAAATGCAGCTGGCGGCGACGCTGCTGCGTGAGTTTCTGGATGCGCCTCATGGATGGCACACCTCAATGGGCGTTTTCTTCGTCGAGCCGGACGGCATGACCACGAGTAGGCGATTGTTTCCTCGGTATACACCCCAAGGCTGACCAGTGGATTTGGCCATGGCCGCCGCGTACTTAACGGCGGGCGCGGGCTGGGAGATGGTGGCGATCATGGCCTACCCTCGATTCCGCTGGAGCGGGAAGTTAATGTCGAACGCGGCAAGGATGCGCGCGAACCTGCAGTTACCGATTCCCAACTCCAGAGTCACACCCCAACGGGACATTCCTGAGTCTCGCAGAGCGATGATCTTGGCCGCCATATCGCGATCCTCTTGTGATGGTTCGGCCTTCATCTTCACTGGCTCAGGCGGCTTTGGTGGGGAGAAAAATTTGAATCCTCCCCTCGCTGCTACGCCCCACAGAGCGGTCTTGGTTTCACCCAGGAGTTCCGCCACCTCACCACAGGTCATGGTCTTGGCAAGTTCGGAGACTTGCGCGGTGCGAGCCTTGGCGCGGGTTTGCTGAGGGTGTTCCTTTGCGGGTGAAGCTGGCTTGACTCGCTTTGGCTTCGGCTCAGGGTGATGGCGCTGCCGGAAGGGAACATATTGGAAGCCTTCCAGCACGACGATCTGACCCCCAGAGGCAAGGAAGGCCGCTTTTGCGGCCTCTAGGTCGATTGATGGGTTCATGCGGCTTTGCTCCTCAGCTGCTTTTCGAAGCCGTCGGCCAGCAGCTTGAATTCCCACAGGTCCTGCTCAAGCTGTTCGATGTAGTCGTCATCGCGCTTGAACTCACGCCACCAGAGCTGGCGGCCTACCGGCTTGAGGAGAGGGCAGTACATCCCGATGTGCCACCACTTGCGGCCGGTGATCCACATGCAGCCCTGCACCTGATCGATGACGTCGCTGGCGTCGTTGTCGATGTGGAACGCGCGGAGCTTGTCCGGGGCCAGGAAGCACTTGTACTCGCTACCGCCGTCTTCGCCGATGAAGCCATCCGCGCTGGCGCCGAAGGAGCCGTCGTCGGTTTTGACCAAGCCGACCTGCGTGACGATCAGGCCGGTCTGGATTTCATGCTCCATCCGGGCTTCCGGCTCCAGCTCGTGGCCGCGGCGCATCTGCCAAGTCTCGAACCCGCCATCGAGCGGGGCGCCGCCGATGCGCTCGACGGCCAGCTCGAAGGCGTAGGTGAGGGCGGCATTCGATGGCTCGCCAACCTTTTCTCCATCCAGTGCTCGCTGCACAACCTCAGCCTTGGGCGGAGCTTTGTAGGCTGCCAAATCGCGTGCCTTGGCCTCACTGTGACCAGCCCGGATGGCCTCGACGTAGGTGCGCTGCTGAGCGGTCAATCCGTTCACCTTGGAGCGGGCGGTGCTGAACATGCTGGCGGTGATTACGCCGGCGCGGGCCTGCAGCCACTCTGGCGAGCCCTGGGTGCAATTGACGATAATCATGGGGTGGTCTCCAGTACTGTTTTTCGCTTGGTCACGGCGATCTTCACTGTGTCGTATCCGGCTTTGTCACCGCTCGCCTGCATGACCTTAACGGATGCCTGCCATACATCCTTGAGCTCTTCGGGCGTGGCGGCCGCTTCAACCTGGGCGAGGATGTCGTCTAGCGCCTGGGCCCGCATTTCCGCCGTATCGGAGCCATCCGACGACTGCGCGTCATCGTCCCGGACGTCGCCGGTGGTGATATTCAGCAAGGCGCACATCACGTAGCGCTTGCCGTAAGTGGTGGACGAACCCACCGCCTGAACATCGTTCCGGCCTTTGCCGATGTCGGCCGGAAGTGTCATGGTTGTCTGCTCGCGGTGGCCGTCGCGGTGCATCAGGATGCCGGTGACGCTGATCGACTTGTCCTGGTTCTCCACCTTGAAGGTGATCGCGAACCCGTGCCGCTGCATGATCGGCTTGACCACCCGGGTGATGTCGTCGAGGGTTGCGTAAGCATTACCGGTGTGCAGGTTTACCGCGGCCTCGAACACGGTAGGGATCTCGCACTGCATCTGGGCCATGCCGGCGTTGAATGCTGCCTCAGCTGTCTTGGCCTGCATGCGTTCGTGCATGGCCAGGAGGCGCTCCATCTTCTCGATGTCGCAGGTTGGATCAGCGGCAGCCCGGCTGATGACCGCCATGATGCTATTGTCGACGGGGGCGGGCGCAGCCACTGCCTGGCGGCGCTGTTCCGGCACAATGATTGCGCTGGTCATGGTCTGTGCCTCAGTAGGTGATAGCGATGTTGGGGATCTTGCGCTGAGCGATCAGGGTGACCGCTTGCTTGGCGCAGGCCTCAGGCATGCCCTCGGCAATGAAGGCTTCCAGGGCGGCTCGGTTGATGCTGGCCCGGTACGCCTTGTCTGCCTCGCGAGCCTCTTGCTGGCGCAGGATCTCGGCGGCAGCGGCTTCAGCACGGCGGCGCTCGTCTTGGCGTGCCTGCTCGGCCGCTTCCTCTTGCCGGCGCTCGGCGTCCTGGCGCTCCCGCGCCATTCGCTGCTCGGTGGCAATGCGGTCGGCCTCGGCTTGCTGCCTGGCTCGCTCAGCTTGCTCGGCCTGCAATTTGAGCTGCAGGCGCTGGTTCTCGGCTTCGCGCTCTTGGGCGGCGGCCTGGTCCTTCAGGTCCTGCTCTCGCTTGGCGGCGGCTTCACGCTCGGCCTGCTGCGCCTGAGCTATACGCTGGCGCTCAAGCTCCACGGCAGCTTCCTGTGCGGCCCGGATACGATCCTGCTCGGCGCGCTCATCTGCCTCTCGGCGCAGGCGGGCAAGTTCGGCTTGCTCGGCGTCGTACTTCTGGCGGGCTGTGATCGCTGCCTGGATGGCGCTCATCGAAGACTCTTTGGCTCGGGCGGCCTCAGCCTCGAATTCCTCCCAGGCCTCGCCCAGAACGAAGGCGGATAGCTCGGTGATGCGAGTCTGCAGCTGCTCGGCATCAAGCGCGCCAAGCTCGGTGGCGAGGGCCTTCATGTGGGCAATCGCGTCGTTGTGCCGGTCTACCCGGGCGTCTTCGGCGGCCTGCCAGTCATCCAGAGGTTTGCGCACCTCCTTCTGCCACGACTCAAGAATGTCCCAAACACGCTTGCGCTCTGCGTCGATGCGACCCGGAACCTTCTTCTGTTCGGCTGAGAGCTCCTTGCCCTTGTTTTCGATTGCCGTTTTGGTGCGCGCAACCTCGTATGCCATGGAAGCGATTTCCTTGCGGCCTTTGACCGTTTTCAGGTCCGGCACCACGGCCAGGAACTCGTCGATCTTCACGCGGATCTGCTGCAGCCAAGGCTCAAGACCCTTTTCTGCGCTGTACACCGCCAGGGCTGTTTCCTGCGGCGGAGCAACGATCAGTTCTTTTTCTACGGACATGCGATTCTCCCGCGCCATCCATGCGGTGGGCGCTGACATTGGTGGTTACTGGGTGATGCTGCCTGCAAGAGCGCTCAGGAGGAGCCAGCCGGTGCAGAAGGTGAGGGCGATGAATCTGCCACGCCAGGTGGCGAAACGCCGGGCGCGCCGGTAGCTGGTCATGGGCACGGTCTCGGCCGAACAATAGGCCGACGCTTCAGCCAGTCCGCCTTGATCGGGTATGGAAGGTCCGCGACGCGCATGCCCACGGGAAAACGGAGAGTGCCGCGCACCTGGGCGGCCTGAACTTCCTCGACCTGCTCGTCAATGAGCGTCTTCACGATTGGCGTGGTCACGCGACCTCCTTGCGCCCATCAACGATCTTGTTGAGGCGCCCGCAGTAGTGGTTGAACTCTTCGATGGTGATGCGCCCGTCGCCCAGCATTTCCGTCAGTTGACGAGAGATGATCATCGAGTAGCTGGTAGGAGTGCCGGGGTGGGCCATAGCATCCAGCTGCTGGTCGATCAGGACGTGTGGGCTCATGGCTCATTCGCCATGTCAGAGTCGTACCGAACGCCTTGCTCGGCGTACTCTTCAAGCATCGACTCGGCGATCTCGAAAAGCTTGCCGCCGACGTGATCGCTTGGGCCGAGGATGTCGGGGACCATGCTTTTCACTGGTCCGCCGGCCTGCGCCTGGAGAAGGAGAAGGGCCAGGGCGTTGATGTCGTCCTGCTCAGCCTCCTGCAGGGCGCGAAGGTGCTCTGCCAGCTTGGCCATGAACTGGTCTTGGCGGACGCCGATCGGACCACCGAAGCGCTGCGGGATCAGAACGTCGCAGCCGCCGACCAGGCTTTCTGCGTTGCTCTCGATCCAGTGCTGCGCCGCTTCCTGATAGGCCGACTCATCGGCTGGCTCAGCGTTGTCGTGCCGCCATTGTGCTGCTCGAAGTGCGCCCATGGTCGCCTCCAGGTGGTGGGTTACTCGGTGGGTGGGGAAGGGAGGGGCTGCCAGTGCGTTGGCTTCCAGCTCGAAGCCCAGCTGCTTTGTGGCTCTTCCCACGAGAAATACGGTGGATAGCCATGGATTTGGGCAATTGAACCTTTGCCGTGCTCGCGGTACAGCGACTCACGGGCTCCGTACTGTTCATTCCAAGCAAGAACCCGGGTGCCGACTTCTGGCAGCCTGTCGCTGCACTTGATCCAGCCGCTCATGCTGCCTCCGGATGCTTCTCGCCGCAGAACATGCAGTAGCTGCCAAGCACGTTGATGGTGGCCTTGGCCTTGACCTCTTTGCCCTTGGCAGTAGTGCGGGTTCCGACAACCTCGCACTCCGCATACTGGCGCCCGGCTGGGATGAGCATGTAGCCCTGCAAGGTCGCTTTGGCACCGGTGATTTCCGGGTACCGCTCAACTGCTGCCTGCTCGAATTTCTGCCTGCAATCGCACATGGGTAAATCCTCGGGACCGCATTGGCCAGGAGCCAGGCGCGGGTGACCAAACCCACCGTGAAAGGTGGCCTGGCGCCTGCCAATGCGGTCGAAGTGAAGGGAAGGGGATGCGGGATGCGGGATGCATCGGGAAGCGCATGGCCGGTAACGACATTTGATCCGGACGATTCCAAGCGCTTTCCGATGAACCCCAATAAAGGAACATCGGGCCTGCTTTAGGCTCACTGCAGGCTGGTGATTGAAGGCCGCTGCTACCAACAGCGGATGCCGTGCGCACTGTTGCAGCAGTGCGATTCCCGTTGCTGATACCCGCCGGGATTAGGGTCGAAGGAGAAGACTGCTTAATCAAGCAGCCTCACTGATCAGCTCAGTGCTTTGGTGCAGGCGGTGAGCGCTACCTCACATGCATCTGGTCTTGCCGGGTAGGCCCCGGATTCGCCTGCTGTGAACGTCGATTAAGGTCGATGCTGGTGAGCGTTACGTTTCATAAGGCTCACGGTGATGCGCTTTAAATCGATGAAAACTGCATCGGGGTGTGATCTGGCCGGTGCTGATCTCCGGCTTGGCTATTGGCGGCCTCAGTGACACCGGGGTTTCACCGGGGCGAAGGTTTCAGCCGCTTATTGTTGGACTCGCCATGGCCATCTGGGCGCTTACTCACTTTGCCGGCCATGATTCCCGCGATCCACCAGGTCTTACACTCGCGCATCAGCCTGCGCATTCAGATCACACTCCGATGCAGCCTGCGATGGGGAGCAGGGCATCGGGCAGTTAACGTCAGGCTGACGTGGCGCTGGTTGTTCAGTCGTACAAGCCGTAGCTCAGGTCATCCGGGTCGCAGTCGATCACCAGAATGGCGTTGCCGAAGTACAGGGACGCCAGCATGCGCTCCCAGTCCGAACGGATTCGCATGTTGACAGCCACCTTCTTCTCGTCGAGCCGCGCCGAATAAACCTCGCCGAACTCGTCGGCCTTGCGCCAGTGGTTTGCCGCCTCGCGCTTGCCGGCAATGTTCACATGCATGCTGTGTTTCAGCTGGTGGTTTTCTCGGCGACGGGAGTAGCTGCTTCCTCGATCTTCGGGCTCTTCGTCGAAGTAGATGTGCAGGAACTTCATGCCGGTGCCGTAGGCATCACCCTCTTCAATTCGGATCTCGGGGCGCTCCCACTGCTCTTCGGCGGCCTTGTCCTTGTGTTCGTCGATGAAGGCCTTGAGCAGATCGTGTAGCGATACTTCGCCGGTGATCAGCCCTTTGCCTTCCAGCACCTCGGATATGGATTTGTCGGCCTGCTCGATGATGGTCGAGTGAACAGCTGCCGCCTCCCAGCGTTCGCGCAGGGCGTTGGCCACCAGGCCGTTGTAGCGCTGAAGCTCGAAAACATCGGAGACGTTGGCCGGCAGCGCGGCCTTGATGGCCTCCTTGATTGCGCCGCCGAAGTCGCCGTAGGAGCGGAACGCATCGCTCACGACTTCCTTGAACAGCTTGTCGATACCTTCGTCGATCAGCTCGCGCGGGCGGTCAAACTGGGCGTAGACGGTGACGCGTTCCGCGAGAAGCTCTTGCAGGGTTTGCTGGCTCATTTGTTGACTGCTCCGTGCATTCGGTTGATTTCCCGTCTGGCCCTGTCGCCAAGGCCAGCCAGTGAAATCGTCATGCTGCAGCTTTGCAGTCAGCGGCCGTCATCCGCTGCCCGTCCTCCAGCTCAACTACGCACACGCCGTTGCGGTAGCCTCGCTCCGTGTTGAGCCGGTTCGCCTCGCGGATGCAGGCGGCCAGGTCACTGTCGGCGAATACCTCGCGCTCGCCGGCAAGGGTGATGCGAAGGACCTTGTTCATTCAGTGGTACTCCAGGTGGATTCCCAAAGCCGGCTCACTGAGCCGGCAGAGGTGAATCGTTCTGTCCCATTACCGCCGGGGTGGCGGGGCGCATTGCATGCCCGGGTCGTTCTCTCGGTTTAGGCGTTTCACCTTCGTCAGCCGTACAGGGTTGTCCCTGTCGTGGGCAGCCTTTCGGGGCTGTCTGGCGCCGGTCGCTGGTAGAGGCAATGCGGTCTGTTGGTTGTTGCGCTGGCTGTTAAAGAGCGGTGAGGCTTGAGGGCCTCCGCAGTCCCTCGTGAGTGACTGCATGGGATGAACGATAAGCCAATGCCTAATTCTTGTAAATAGGTAATGCCTAACTTTTTTCATGAGTGCCTTATTTCTTTTCCGGGGCTTGCATCGTTCGATGGCTCGGGTAAGCTCTGCCTAATACTGGATGGATGTACAGTTATCGGAGGAAGGAATGGCCAAGCAGAAGAAGTCGACGCCGCAAGCGCGCCAGGAAATGACGGGGCTGGAACGCCTGGGCCTACGCGTGTCGTCGATGATCAATCACCCGATCGCGCAGTCGCAGCGCTGGGTCACAATCCATCGCCTGGACACGGATGGGGATATGGAGTGGGAGGAGGTGATGGGGCTGCTGGCTGAAACGCCGGAGCTGGACCTGACGTTCAATGATGACGAGAGCGTGACGGTGCGGTGGGAGCCGCAGAGCGCAGAGGATCGAGACGACCTGGTCACGGAGAGGGATTGGGAGGAGGAAGGAGCGGAGGAGGTGGCGCCGTTTTAAAGGAGAGTTCGGGTCTATGCCCACCGGTTAGCATGCACTGCTAACCGGTGGGCTGTGTCAATCAGTCATTATTCATCTACGGTGGGCCTGATTGTCTTCCGCCATGCTGACGCAGACCCGCGCCGCTCTGGGATAGGTTCCAGCAAATTGCTCTGCTTCAGGCGAAGGAAAACGTTCTTCATCGAGTTTTCACTTTTGATCCCCGTAAGTTCGCGAGCGATAGAGTTTGTGATTTCTTCGTTACGAGTCATGTATTCCATCACGATCTCCTCCGGGGAGCCAAGTGATTCATGACGGATTACGACCAGTACCGAAGTCTCAAGCTCGGAAATAATGGGCTTTTTTAAACGAAGCATTTCCATTGCTCGGAACGCAGTATCCAGTCCTTCGCCGACATCCTTGTTAGGTGGGTCGGGGAATTTATTGATTAAGCGAACTAGGGATGGGTTTCGAGCGCTTTGAGTGTGAAGAATGTTTCTGACAGTTACGTGGCCAGGTAGCTTGCCAGGACTTTCGACCTCCACACGGTTGTCGAAAATACGTATTTGAACATCTGCTACGATGCTATAGTCTCTGTGCAGCACAGCGTTGGTGATGATCTCATGTAGAGTTTCATCAGGATACTTGATGGTTTCCAAGCCACCATCGCCAAGCTTTTGGATGCCCTCAAGAATTTCTTTTGTTTTCTTGACGGCACTAAAAATGAGATTATATGCGTCACCCTCTATGGTCAGAGGGTTGCCGTCCAAAAACTCACGGCCAATATCATCCTCTTTGGTTTTGTAGCGCATGATTTTGATGCTACTGCGCTTGGGGAGGTAAATGGCTGGCTCGTCACAGAACAATAATACCCCGCAAACCTTGGCGTGGCCAGGTTTGATCAACTCTTGGTTTTCAAGGTAGACTTTTGGCTCTCCGCTAGGAATAACATTCAGTAAAAAGCTTAAGATAGAAAGGCTGTTTTCTATCCTTTGGGGCGAGACTTCAACCCATTCATTTTCGAAAGTTATGATCCCCTTGTCCATTTCAAGCTTCCTCAAGGAATCCGGGCTGTCTATTTTCTGCTTGCCCGCATTTACTCTTATGTAGATGTCGCCTGAGGATGATTTTACAAGTTCTTTGACTTTTTTAATAGTTATGTGGAGTATTAATCCGTTATAGCCATCGCATTCGAGGTATTCAAATATTAAATGGTTTCCGAAAGGGTGAGCTTGTAGAAGAACCTGAGGGATGTCATTGGCTTCTTCAGGTTCTAAAAAACCATTCCACTCTTTAGTGCGATTTACCTTGTTTTCAGCGATGCCGATGTAGATGTCGCCACCGGAAGCGTTGGCAAATGCCGAAACTGTCTCAGACAGCTTTGATGGCTTAATCTCTTTTGCCTTTACATCATTGAGGAAGTCTTCAGGGGTGCTAAGGATCTTAAGTGCTTGCTCTTCAGTTATTTTGTACACTGGATACATGACACATTCCTTTGAATCGATTAACAGCCATCCGCCAAATTTAGCGCTTTCTCAGACTATGTGAGCGTTCCACACCAACAGAACCCGGGCCTGGATGTAGGTCATGTCCCGACGGATCAGTCGATCCTTATGCCTGGCATTGTCCGAAATCATCTCGTAGTGCTCTTCGTCAGCGACTTGCAGGCGCTTGATGTAGAGCAGGTCGTCCCACACGAATAGGTAGATCCCGTCGCCCACGAAGTCGCGGACATTGATGTTCACAATGAGCGGATCGCGGTGCTTGATCGTGGGCTCCATCGACTGACCCCAGCCGGTGACGACCTTGAGGTGGTAGTGCTCCTCGAACTCGACCCCGATCTCACGCAGGTGACTCGGGCTGACGCGGATGTCTTTCAGCATTTCCGGGTAGTCGTGCGGGAGCTGGCCACCACCCATGGCCGCGCGAATGTCGTAATGCGCGATCCGGACCTCGTCGCCGACCAGGCCTGGGCGGGAGAAGTCTGCCGTAATCACATTTCCCTCATCTGTCGCTTCGGCGGCTGCAATCAACTGCGCGCGCGCCGAATCCGACAAGTTCTTGCCTTGCTTGGCCAGCATCGCGCGAACCATATCGGCAGCTGAGGTAGGCGCCGGCTCTGCGGCAGGCTCCGAAGTGATGTCCGGGATGCTCTCGTAGGAGAAGCCAGCGCGAAGCCCCCAGTGCTCAGGACCTACCACGTCAGAAAAGTAAGCGATCACGTCCATTAGCTTGGACTTGTCGATCCGGCCGTTTTTCACCCAGCCCTGTACCGACGGAGGCTTCACCTGGAAGTCGTCTGCGAGTTGTTTCTTCGATACGCCCTTGGCGATCCGCGCGGCATCAATAGCTGCGCCTAATTCCGGTCCGGTAAGCATTGCCTAATTAGGCCTTTCGTAGCTGCGATTAGGCAATGGCTTGTGCGCGATAAGGTATTGCCTTATATTCACCCGTAAATCTCCAGGAGAGAACTCATGAAATCAGCAGAAGCAGCCAAAGAAGCATCCCGCTTGCTGGGCAGCCAGGCGGAAATGGCGCGCCGGCTGAACGTGGCGGCCCCAACCGTCAATCAATGGTGTTCCGGAGAGCGCTCAGTCCCAGCCAAGCGCGCACTACAGATCGAGGCGCTCACGAATGGGGCGGTTGGGCGAGCAGACCTCTGCCCATCATTCCCGTGGACGCAAGCTGACCATCAGGCAGGCCAGACGCGTTCCGCCGCGTAACCAATTTCTTAGCCGCAAGGAGCCACCCAAGCATGTACGCCAACCCCAAGCACCTGCATGACCGCGAGATCAAGGTCCGGGTCGACGAGGACACCTTTGAACTGATCCAGGCGCTGGCCAAGTTTCACCGTACTCAGCGCGCTGTGCTTTGCCGTGAGCTGCTTGAGGCTCAGCTGGCCGCCTTGGCTTCGGAGAATACCGGCGATCAGCACGTGGCCTGAAGGCCCGTAGGAGGCCCCATGCCGATTGAAGAGATCGGATTGGACCAGGGATTGATGGAGCAGCTGGAGCGCGAGGCTAAGCGAAGGGGCATCAGTCCCGAAGCGCTCGCATCCGAGCTGATCCGTCGAGAACTGGCCAACCGAACAAAACCTCGCAGCCCGCGGGGAGCAGTAATGCCGTTTCACCGGAAGGCCTGAATAGGCCCTGACCCGTAACTAATAAGCCCGACCGACTGACCCAGCGGGCAGGGGATTACCCGATGGCCTACGACGACAAAGCCCACCGCCACGACCACCAGGTCAAGGTCCGCTTGGATGACGAGGACTTCAACGAGCTGAAGGGTTACGCCCTGGAGCTCAAGGCGCAGCACAGCGTGCTGGCCCGGGAAATCATCCTGGCCGCGCTGGCGTTCAAGAAAGAGCACGGCCACCTGCCGCTGATCAACGAGAAGAAGGCCAGGGCCTGAATAGGTCATGGGAGGACAGATGTCGCCTGCAAACGAAGCAGTACAGCAGCACGACGTGGAGATCGCTCGGTTCCGCCGGAATGACTTCGCGGACCTGGAGGCCTGGGCGGAGGAGGTCGGTGTGAGCACCGATGAGCTTGCCGCGCAGATCCTGAAAAAGGCCACGCACTTCCTCGGTCAGCGGGGGAAGCCCAAGGGCAACAACGTGGTGCCGTTCGCGGCGCCGAGGTAACCGTCCGATCCCTAATTAGGGACCCGGGCCCCAGTCCCTCATAAGGGACGCCAAATCGCAGACACAAAAAAGCCGGGATTGCGGCCCGGCTCTCTGCAATACAAAACTCAGTAGGGGAATTATGCATATGCAGACCCACAGTGTACAGGCCCTCTCAAGGGCCGCGCCACAAAATGGCAGAAGCGATTCTGTGGCGCGCACGATGTCGTCCCGTGAAATCGCGGAGTTGACCGGGAAGCGTCACGACAACGTTAAGCGGACCATCGACAGCCTTGTCGAAAGCGGCGTCATTGCTTCTCCTCAAATTGAGGAAAAGCCCACAGCCGGTCGACCTGCGGCCGAGTACGTCTTTTCCGGCGAGAAGGGAAAGCGCGACACGTTTGTTGTCGTCGCCCAGCTATGCCCAGAATTCACTGGTGCTCTGGTTGATCGCTGGCAGGAGCTTGAGTCCCAAGTCGCCAAGCCCACCGACCTCAGCAAGCTGGAAATCCTCCAGATGGCCCTGGAGTCGGAAAAAGCCCGCGTCCTGCTCACCGTCCAGGTCGAGGCTCAGGCCAAGAAAATCGACCACCTGGAGAACCTGTTCAAGGAAGGCATGAGCCACGTCCAGTTCTGCAAGGGCCTCAATGGGGTCAACGTGATGCAGGTCGGCCATTTCCTCGAGCGCCGCAACTGGCTCTACAACGAGAGCAAGTCCGGTACCCGGTACCGCGTGGCCGCCTACGCCCGCGACAAATACATGACCGAGCATCAGCAGGAGATCACACCGCACGGCCGGGAGCCCTTCATCAGCTACACGCCGATCCTGCTGCGCAAGGGTGCAGTTCGCCTGTACGAGCTCTACCTGGCCGGAGAGCTGCCCATGAAGAAGAACTGGGACGGCCTGCACACCCACGACAAGGCCGTGCGGGGTGCAGCATGAGCGATCTCGTGAAAGTCACCGAGATGCCGGCCAGCGAGTTCCCAGCCCATCTGGATGGGATGAACAAGCAGATGCGCGACTGGACCGACCAGCCCGCCCGTGGCGAGTGTGGCTGGATCTGCTCCGACTGCTGCCTTTCCGATCCGAAAGGCATGCCAGACGCCTGCTTCTACGGAAACGCCAAGTGCACCGAAATCATCCAGCGCGACAAGCTGCGCGCCATGCGTGCGGGGAATGAGCCGTCATGAATATCGACAAGGATCAACTCAAGGCGCTTGCCCAGGCTGCAAGTCAGAGCCACTGGGATCAGGACGGCTTCGAAGTTCATAACGACGATATTGAAGATTATCGCGTTGCCCAATGCCGCTCTATGCCCGATGCCGCGTTCATCGCCGCCGCCAGCCCAGCTTCGATTCTGGAACTGCTCGCCGAGAACGAGGAACTGCGCATGCTGGCGAAGGAAATGGACCTGATGTTCGGGCGCTATTTGCTCGGAATGCGCGCCTCGGTGGTCGAGTGGCGGCACGGGAAAGGTGCCGAAGCCGCGATGCAGTGGATTTGGAATGGCCTGGCCGGCCCGGGCGAGCTGCCTCCGGAAGAAGAAAAGCAGGCCCAGGCCTACTTCGACCGCGAAGTCGTGATGATCGAGGAAGGCCTGGAAGAGGTTTACGCCTACCGCGACAAGCGCCGCAGCGAAAAAGCCAAAGGGGGTATTTGATATGCAGTTCACCCTCACCATCAACCAGGTGAAAGCTCTGGAATGGGGGCTCAACTCCCAGCAGGCGCTGCTGTTCTCGTTCGTCTACGGCTGCCCGAGCTGGGCCAAGCCTATGCAGACGCCTGACGGGATCTATTTCGCCCTGAGCAAGGCCAAGATCACCGACGAGCTGCCTCTGCTCACTGGCAAGCCAGACACGGCCTATCGCATGCTGAAAGCCCTGGAAGAGGTCGGCCTGATCGAGCTTTCCAGCACCTCCAGCATCACCCTGTTCCGCCTGACGGAGAAGGCTACCGAGTGGAACCAGAAACTGGATGGGTCGGAAAAATATCCGACCCCACCTGCCGGGCCTAAAGGTCGGAAAAAAATCCGATCTACCTCGGAAAAAAATCCGAGCAAGGTCGGAAAAAAATCCGATCCAAGGTCGGAAAAAAATCCGACAAATCAGGATACCAATAATCAGGATACCTATCAGGGTACCAGTCAGTGTTCGCAGGAAGGTTCGGACGAGCCGAACCAGCCTGCCGGAAAAGTGGTTGCACTGATCCCTGTGGGGGGCGAAGAGCCACGCTGCGAAATCCCGGCTGACATGCCAGGGCCAAAGGACCAGTCCTGCAAGACCTTCAAGGCCTGGGCCAACTACGCCATGGCCTACCGCAAGCGCTACCACACTTGGCCGGTATGGAATGCCAAGGCCGGCGGGCAGATGGGCCAGCTGATTAACCGCCTCGGGATTGAAGTTGCCCACCACGTGGCCGCATTCTACCTGCGGATCAACGACGCCAAGCTGATCAACGGCTGCCACAACCTGGGCGACCTGCTGGCCAAGGCTGAGGCCTATCACACCCAGTGGGTCACCAACCGCCAGATGAACGCCACGACTGCCCGCCAGCAGGAGCAGACCCAGGCGAACCTGAACGCGGCGCAGGAAGCGGCTGACGCAATCCGCAACCGTCAGGGAGGTAAGCGCAATGCTTTCCTCTGACGAACAAGCCGAACTGGCCGTTGCCATCTGCGCTACTGCCGAGGCAATGGGGCAGGCAATCAGCGCTGGAGGCGCTGAGCTCATTGCTGAGGACCTTTCGGCCTATGAGCCTGGCGTGATCATCGGCGCACTGCGTGCGTGCCGTAGAGAGCCTTCTGGGCGCCTTTCTCTCGGCATGGTCCTCAAGCACATCCATGCGGCTGACTCCCGCCCGGGTAAGGATGAGGCGTGGTCGATCGCGCTGGCGGCCAGTGACGAGCATGAAACCGTCGTGCTCACCACTGAAATCCGTCAGGCCATGATCGCCTCCGAGCCAATCCTAGAAGCAGGGGACAAGATCGGCGCCCGTATGGCCTTCATGAGCGCTTACGAGCGCCTGGTCAGCTTCGCCCGCGCCGAGGATCAGCCGGCCAAGTGGGAGGTGTCACTTGGCTACGACGCTGGGCGCCGGGTGGTGGCCATCGAGACCGCCGTTCGTGCCCAGCTCATCACCCAAGAGACCGGGGCCAAGTATCTGGCGGACCTACGCATTGCGCCGACCACCCAAGACGGCGAGGCCATTGCTGGCCTGCTGACCGGTGCAGTTCGCCCACAGGCCAGCGAGAAGACGCGGGAGAAGCTCGCCGAGGTGCGCTGCATCCTCACGGCAGCCAAGGCCAAGAAAGACCGCGAGCGCGCCAAGGAAGTCCAGCGCCGCCGCATCGAAACCTATCTGCGCAAGCGGCAGACACGCGCCGCAGTCGCTCAGTTGAACATCAAGCGCGCCGGGCAGCCGGCCGGGGAGGGGGTGTAATGGATTCACAGATCAAGCTGCAGATGCAACCGTGCCCAGTCAGCTGCGTTTCCACCTGCATGGCGATGATCGTTGATCGTCCGGCGGAAGAGCTCATCCGTGAGTTTCATCACGCCTATCGCAACGGGGACATCACTCTCCGCAACATGCTCGATTACTTGGGCGTCACGTACACCGCGTTCTACAGCGTTGACTGCCCGCCGCTGGCCGATGAAGGCGTCTATCTCTGCACGGCGCCGTCGCTGAACATCCAGGCTGGCAACCACCAGATCCTCATTGAGGTCACGGATGACGGTTATTTCGTCCACGACCCGGTGCAGGGCCGCGAGGAGCGAAAGTTTTACGTGTCCCGAGGCGCTGGCGAAGAGAACGGCTTGGCTGTTGATCTCGGCGGCTTTGTTGTCGACGCTTTCATCTCTCGGGAGCAGGTGACGGCCGCTAGGACTGACCGCCATGTGGAGGCCGCATGACTGAGAAGATCAGCGTAAACAGCCAGGCCAAGCTTTCAGAGGCTATCACCATGCTTAACCGGCTGTTCCGCGACAACAAGTTCGTCGTGGTCAGTATGCGGCCGGGCAAGGACCGCACCCTTGACCAGAACGCTCTGTGGTTCGCCATATACGAACGAATCTCCAAGAGCACCGAGATGGGCGGCGTGGAGGAGGTGCGACGCTACTGCAAGCTTCACCACGGTGTGCCGATCATGCGCGCCTCCTGCGAGGAGTTCCGCGACGGCTACAACATGGCCCTGTTGAACCTTCCGTACGAGATCAAGCTGCGCTGGATGGGGCCGTGCGCCATGTTTGGACCGGATGGCTTCCCTGTAACCCGGTTGTTCAACCGCGCCCAGGGCTGCCAGTACACCGATCGGATCGTCGAGGAGTTCGCCGCGCGTGGCGTGCACTTCGCTGATTTGTTGGGGGAGGCTGCCGCATGAGAAGGCGCGACTGGTGCGACCGCCGGGCAGACAAGCGTGTGGCATTGCAGATCGCCGAGGAGCAAGGGTTGGTCGCTGACAGCACCGAGTTCAGGCAGGCCTTGGTCGCCAAGCTTGAATCCGGAGAAATGACCCTAGCCCAGGTGCAGGAGGAGCTGCACAAGGTGAAGCGCGAGGCGAAGAAGAACGGAAAGAAAACACGGTCGCAGATCTGGAGGTCGGCGTGACAGGGATAGCCATCAAGCAGCGTCGGCAGAAGGCCTGCAGTAACCCTGCCTGCGGCGAGAAGTTCACGCCGATGCAGTTGGGCCAGAAGGTCTGCGGCTGGCAGTGCGGCCTGGCCATAGCCAAAGAGCCGGCCAACCAGCAGGTAGCCCGGAAAGCCATTGCCCAGCGCGAGCGCCGCGAGATCCAGGTGCGCAAGGAGAAGATCAAAAGCCGGGCGGACTACCTGCGCGAGGCTCAGGCCATTTTCAACCAATGGGTTCGACTGCGCGACGCGGCCCTGCCATGCGTGAGCTGCGGCCGGCATCACGACGGCCAATATCACGCGGGCCATTACAGGACGGTAGGGGCAAACCCAGAGCTCCGCTTCGAGCCGCTGAACGTCTGGAAGCAGTGCGCTCCGTGCAACAACCACAAGTCGGGCGACATCGTGAACTACCGGATCGAGCTGGTACGCCGCATCGGTGCTGACCGAGTTGAGTGGCTTGAAGGCCCTCATGAGGCCCAGCGCTACACCATCGACGACCTCAAGGCCATCAAGGCCGAGTACCGCGAGAAGATCAAGCAGCTGAAGGAGGCCGCATGAACTGGACACCAATCGATACCGCAAAGCTGCTCCTGCTGGGGGTGATCATCTTCGGGGGCTGGGCCTTAGTGCGTGGTATCGCCATCAAGTCCAAGCGCAAGCGCGAGGAGGGAGTATGAACAAGACAGCCGTTCTGGTGCGCATCCTGCTGGCCGGATCCGAGGGTAAGACCGCCACGGCTGCCTGGGTCGACGCCGACCAGGGTTGCGCGGGTTACGGTGGAATGAGTCGCCAGGAGCGGTTCGAGATGGACTGCGAGTACCGCAGCTTGCTCCACAAGCGCTTGCTGCCACGCCACTGGGATGCCCTCATTGCGCGCTACACCTTGGACGCTGGTGAGCGTGGCCAGGCCATCAAGGGGCTTGGTCGCGTCATCGCTACCCATGCTCACCAGCACTTCAAGTTCTACGCCGTGCTGACCTGGGCAGAGCCGCAAAAGCCAGGAGCGGATGGCAAGCGATCATCGGCCATCCTGCAGGCGAACATCTACGACATGAACCAGTGGGACGACAACAAGGGCACCCCGGAGCGTACCCGGCGCGACTGGCGAAGCAAGATCTACAAGGCTTTGGACGGGATGGCGGGGGAGGCGATAACTGCCGGAGTAGAGCTTCTGGAGCAGGAGGAGCTATTTGTGAAGATGGCCGCTTGACATCCTTTGCCGCTTTGCCGAATATATCCCCATCCTGTCATTCCTGCGTGTATTGAGGAATGGCGAATGGCTTCGGGGGGCGAACGGTTCGATTCCGGCAGCTCTACCGGCTACCCAGATGGCATTGCTGTTAGTTTTGGCGGTCTTCATGGCCGTGCTTTCCACGACACCAGAAATGCTGACCGCGACAGTTTTTTCGCTCGCGGATGAGGGTAGAAAGATGACCGAGATCCCAAGCTTCACCATGCTGTTCTTCAAGCCTGTTGCAATCGTGGTATCCGCCATCTGGTGTAGCTGCATCGCTGCTGGTGCAGTTCCCCGCTCCATTTGAGGCCAATCGGCCTCGGTAAACCCGGCCAAGTGCCGGGTTTTTTATTGCCGAAAGAGGCCCTGATGAGGCCCTGCCGAGTGGTTAAGCTTGAGCCTTCGTCGGCAACAGAACCTGGCCGGTGGGCGAGAGGTAGCTCACGACTTCCACGCTGAGATACAAGCCAAGTCGGTCAAGCGCGTCCTCAAGCTGCTCCATTTTCGAAGTGTGGAGAAAGTCGACCAGTCGGTCGCCTTGGGTCTGCGATACGCCAAGTAGCCTGCACAAGTCAGCTTTGCGCATGCCGCGCTTCATCATCTCGTTCCACAGCGCGATTTTTGCCACGGTAACCGCGGGCGAGTGGATCTGGACCTCGCCTTCCTGCGCTGGCGTGGCTACTGGAATCGGTCGTCGCTGATCAACATAGAGTGACAACGTCGACTCGATAGCATCCAGCGCCTCGCCACGGGCATGCACCCGGTCTTCGCCGAAGCTGTTCAGTTCTGGCAGGTCACGGCAAAAAACGGCAACGCCTGGCGTACCGGCTTCCTCTTCGAAGCGAATTGCAAAGTCGTACATGGCCACTCCTCTCGGGTGATGTGTTCAGCTATCAGCATGGCGAAAGGGGGCTCTTAGAGCCCCAGTTGCTTGATGATCGCCTTGCGGGTCGGTTCTGGCATTTCCTTAGCACCGTGGTCCGCGAAGACAGTTTGTTTGCCGTTTGGGGCTGTGATCTTGAAGTGGCTTCCTTTTGCCGCTTCGAACGTCACCCCGTGGGCCTTCAACCATCGTCTGAACTCGCTGAACTTCATCACCTCGTCTCTGTTGTTTGGATGAGTCCAGTATACAACAGATTTGTGGTAATACAACATTTATGTGGTGTTTCTCGTGAGAGTTTCGCCCGGAGAATCTGGATGGACCCGACCGACCTCGGCCCAGGCACAGCCACCTGGCTGGGTGGAACGGGCACCGTACTGCTGGGTGGCTTTCTGTGGCTGCGTAAGTTCCTCTCGAAGGATGCCGCCGACCGCGCCATGGACAACGCTGACATCGGTACCGTCCGCCGCTTGAACGAACTGCTCGACTCCGAGCGCGAGGCTCGCAAGCTTGCCGAGGCCCGCGCCGACCAGTTCGCTAAGGAGCGTAATGAGCTCGCTGCCGCAGTTGGCCGGATGGAGGGAAAGATCGAAGCGCTGACAGGGCAGGTGTCCCAGCTCACCGACAAGGTGACGAGCCAGAGCGCCGAAATCGCCCGGCTACGCGCTCAGCTTGGAGGTGTTGCGTGATGAACAGATGCGCACTTGAATTCATTGCTCGCCGCTGGTGGCGACGGGCTGAGATCTGGGTCATCGCTTTGGTGTTGGTCGCCGGCGGCGCGGTGCTGGGCTGGCAGTCGGCCTACTGGGCCATGGCCAGCACCCAGGCCAACCAGGTGAAGCAGATCCGTGAAGCCTACGATGCTGCCATTGCAGAGCGCGACAAGCGCCTGGACGACCTGACCAGTAAGGCCGAGAGCGCCGCAGCCAAAGCGTCGAAGGCTGCGACCACCGCCAACCAGGCTGCAGACAAGGCTGATGAGGCCCTCAATCGGGTATCGCCGTGACAACTCGCCTGGTTGCAGTGATCGCAGTCGTGAAGATCAGTCGATGATTAAGCCGCGCGGTTGATCATTTCGATAACATTCACGAGGTCAGTAGCAGTGTGGTTTTCAAAGCTATTGCCTTGGAAGTTTACCGATCCAGTGTTGTAAATGTTCATGATCAGCCCACATTTGAAAGTGAACTGGTGCTGGGTTGCGGTCGGATGTTTTTCGGTTGCATCCGGATGCTTTCTACGCACGGTGTCGATCAGGAATACGGTGTCGTTGCATTTGATAGCCATGTTTCTTGCTCTTTGCAGGTTGATGATGGCTGGCCGCAGGAAGAGGTGGGCACCAGCCTTCCCTGGCTAGCGCTTATCACATGGTGGCATGACGACGTTATTTCAAGTCGAGAGAAGGCAAGTTATGCCAAGACTGTACCCTCCTCAGCAGTTGATTGAGCCTCTGATTGTTACCCATAGCCCTGCGCCTGATGTGTGGGAGTGGATACAGCGCGAGGTCCTCATCCATAACCCGGAGCATATCCCTTGGTCCACGCCAACATCGGGGCGCCGCGGGCATCTTACGGGCTAACAAGCAGGCGGGTAAGGGGCCTAAATGCGGGTTTACTGCTTCCTTCCAGCTTCCTCATCGTTCAGGCGGCCGCAGTGGCGCTGAGCCGATTCTTCTGAGTCATGCGAGAAAATAATCGTTGGCGAGTGCAGCCCCTGAGTATCGTGGACCTCGTAGACGAGCTTGCCAGTCCACTTGCCATTTTCGATTCCTTTCTCTGGAAGAACAACAAAGCGGGGTTTCATTGGAAGGCCTCCATTCAAAGCTGCCAGATTTGCTCAATTAGCCACGTTAAACAAGGATGACTAAGGTCATGACAGCCAAGCAACCCGACTGGGAGGCGATCGAACGAGCCTTCCGGGCCGGGGCGCTTTCCATCCGCACCATCGCTGACCGCAACGGGGTGAGCGACACCGCGATCAGGAAGAAGGCCAAGGCCTTGGGCTGGGAGCGCGACCTTTCCGAGCAAGTCCGTAAAGAGGTTCGCAACAAGCTGGTTCGCGGCGAGGTTCGCGAAGATCAATGTGCGAACCCTGAGCGGGACGCCGAGATCATCGAAGAGGCGGCAGAAGAGGGCGCGACGGTTGTTCGCAGCCACCGCCGCGACATTCGCAAAGCCGCGAACCTTGCGAACCTGCTGATGGATGATCTGCTGACCACCATCAAGCGCCGCGAGGACATCGAGGACGAGATTGAGCGCGAGACGGCCGACGATGAGAGTGGCTTCCGCCGTAGCTCAATGCTCGCCGCCGTGGCGCTGCCCAGCAACGCCAAGACCCTTTTCCAGCTGTCCTCGGCCATGAAGAACCTGCAGGTGCTTGAGCGCACCGCGTTCGGCCTGGACGACAAGGAGCAGTCGAAAGACGCCGACGAGCTGTCGCAGCTGATGGATGAACTATCGAAGGATGCCTGACCATGAAGCCCGAGCACATGAAACTGCTCCGGGATCGGTTCTGGCGGCTGAACAACCTGTATTTCATCACCGACAAGCAGGGCAAGAAGGTTCGCTTCCGCATGACGCAGGAGCAGATCGACTACTTCCAGGGGATGCACACCCGTAACATCATTCTCAAGGCCCGGCAGCTGGGTTTCACCACGCTGGTCTGCATCGTCCAGCTCGACGCCGCGCTGTTCGAGGCTGCCAAGTGCGCCCTAATCGCGCACACGCTGAACGACGCCAAGCGCCTTTTCCGGGAGAAGGTGAAGTACGCCTATGACAACCTTCCCAAGGAGATCAAGGCGGCCAACCCGGCGAGCAACGACGCCGCGGGCGAGTTGGTGTTCAGCAAGGGCGGGTCGCTCTACGTGTCCACGTCCTTCCGGGGCGGCACGCTGCGCTACCTGCACGTCTCCGAGTTCGGGAAGATCTGCGCCAAGTTCCCGCACAAGGCGCGGGAGATCGTCACCGGTGCATTCGAGGCCGTGGCCGCTGAGTGCTTCGTCACCATTGAGTCAACTGCCGAGGGCCGGGCCGGTTACTTCTTCGACTACAGCCAGTCTGCCGAGAAGCAGCAGCTGGCCGGCGTGCCGCTGGGCCTACTGGACTGGAAGTTCTTCTTCTTCAGTTGGTGGCGCAATCCGCTGTACTGGCTGGACCCGACCGGCGTCCTGATCCCGGACCGACTCACCAAGTACTTCGACGACCTGGGCGCCAAGAACGGGATCGTCACCAACCCAGGCCAGCGCGCCTGGTACACCGCCAAGGAAAAGACCCTCGGCGACGACATGAAGCGCGAGTATCCGTCGATACCTGCCGAAGCCTTCCAGCAGACGATCGAGGGCGCCTACTACGCCAAACAGTTCACCAAGCTCTACGCCGCCCAGCGCATCGGCAAGCTGCCCGACAACAGCCACCTGCCGGTGTACACCTTCTGGGATATCGGCGTGGGCGACTCCACGGCCATCTGGTTCGTCCGGATCGTCGGTGAGGAGTACCACGTTGTCGATTTCTACCAGAACAGCGGCGAGGGTCTGCGGCACTACATGAAGGTGCTGAAGGATCGTGGATACACCTACGGCGAGCACTGGGGCCCACACGACATCGACAACCGGGAATTTGGTAGCGACGGCAAGACTCGCCGCGAACTCGCGAGAGAGGGCTACGAGATCGACGGAGAGAAGTACCGCATGACCTTCCAGGTGGTCCCGAAACTCGGCGTGGACGAGGGCATTGAGCAGGCGCGGGAAATCCTGCCCAACTGCGCCTTCGACGAGGCCAAGTGCAGCGAGGGCATCACCGCCTTGGAGAGCTACCGCAAGGAATGGGACGACAAGCGCGGGTGCTGGAAGGACAAGCCGCTCCATGACTGGTCATCCCACCCGGCTGACGGGTTCCGCTATTTCGCCGTTGCCATGGCGCGACGTAAACGTACAGGCGGTGTCCGCCGCATCGGAGGTTTGGCGTAATGCCTGTTCAATCCACCAACCCAGACTACGACGCTCACATCGAAGAGTGGCGGATGATGGACGACGCCTTGGAGGGCGAGGGCGCCATCAAGCGCAGCCCACGCAACCTGCCCAAGCCCAGTGGCATGACCGAGGCCGAGAAGCTGGACGGCGCGGGCAATGCCTACCTTTACCGGAATTACACCGACCGGGCCCAGTATGAGCACTGGGTGCGGGATTCGTTGCGCTCGATGATGGGCCTGGTCTCCCGGCTGATCCCCGAAGTGAAGCTACCCTCGGGCCTGAAGGGGCTGGAGGGCAACGCCACCGCCGATGGCTTCGGCCTGACCCAACTGTTCCTGCGGATCGTGCGCCAGGCCATCTCCCATGGACGGGTGCCGCTGGTGGTCAACATCGATGACCAGGGCCAGCCGTACTTCGCCACCTACGCGGTGCGCAACGCCATCAACTGGGACACTGCCGACCAAGGCGGCCGGCAGGACCTGGTGCTGTCCGTGTTCCGCGAGTTCAGGCGCAAGGAGCAGGACCGCTACAGCCACGAATGCGAGACGGTGTACCGCGAGTTCTACATGGACGGCGCGGTGTGCCGTACTGGCGTGCGCAACGAGGCCGGAGAGCTGATCGAGGATGACCGCCCGCTGGGCACCGTCGACGGCAGCAACAACCTGGTGCGCGGTCTGGACTACATCCCGGTCATCTACTGCGGGTCCACCGACAACTCGCCCGACGTGGACGAGATCCCGCTGCTAACCATGGCCCGGGCCGCGTTGAAGTCCTACCAGCTCAGCGCCGACTACTTCACCGCGCTGCACCAGACCAGCCATCCGCAGCCGTGGGTGTCCGGCCTGGACGAGAGCGTGGAGCTCAGCGTGACAGGCCCATCGGCGGCCTGGGACCTGGGCCCTAATGGATCGTGCGGCTACCTGGAGTTCCAGGGCGCGGGCATCCAGGCCGTTCGCACCGCGATGGAAGACCAGAAAAACGCCGCGCTCGAAGCTGGCGCCAAGGTCATGGACGTTTCGGGCACCGAGTCGGGCGAGGCCCGCAAGACTCGGCAGAACGATCAGCACGCCACGCTGCACAGCATCGTCATTACCGCGGCTGAGGCCATTGAGCAGGCCCTGCGGTACGCGGCAGAGTGGACCGGCTTCAACCCGAATGAGGTGGTCTTCACGGTCAAGCCGGAGTTCGTGATCCCTGAGGTGAATGCACAGGTGCTGGCCGAGCTGCAGAAGAGTGTCATGGCCGGCACCATCAGCGCCGAAACCTACTGGCAGTACCTCACAACCGGCAAGCTGCCCGAGCGACCTTACGACGAAGAGGCCGAGCTGATCGGCGACGACCACGGCGCCGGCGGCGTCAACCTGGACAAAGACGATGGCGAAGAAACCGGAGCAGGCAGCGGACGAGAAGCTGATGGAGCAGGTCAGCCGCCACTCGGTACTGCTTGAGCGGCTGAAGGCCGGCGAGGTCCAGAAGTTCGAAACCTACCTGCGCCGGGCTGACAGCCATGTTCGTGACCAGCTGACCCGCAAGGAGCTGACGACCTACGGCCGGAGCCGGCTGGAAGAGTTCCTGGGCCGGGTGGGCGGCAAGCTGCTGGAGATCTACAAGGCCTTCAGCGACCGGATGCAGTCCGACCTGGTGGACATAGCGCAGTACGAGGCAGCGTTCGAGTGCCGCAGCCTGGCCAAGGCGCTGCTGATTGATGCGGTCATGCCGGCAGACTCGCTGCTCAGGGCGGCGATCAACACGCAGCCCCTGCAGGTGGCAGGCGTCGATGGCGGCAAGCTGCTGAAGCACTTCCTGAGCGGCTGGACTCGCACTGAGTCGGACCGGGTAACCAACGCCATCCGAATGGGTGTCGTGCAGGGCCAGACCAACGCCGAAATCACCCAGGCCATTCGCGGCACCGCGGAGCAGAACTTCACAGATGGTGTGCTGGCGGTCACGAACCGGAGCGCCCGGGCCGTCGTCCAGACCGCAGTCCAGCATGTGGCCACGACGGCCCGCATGGAAACGCTCAAGGCGAATGCCGAGGTGGTGCCGGGCTACCGGATCGTCGCCACCCTTGATCGGAAGACCAGCGTGCAGTGCCGGAGCCTGGATGGCCGCGAGTTCGAGGTGGGCAAGGGGCCTGTGCCCCCGTTCCACATCCACTGCCGGACGACCATAACGCCGATCACCAGGTTGTCGGCGCTGTTCGGGCAGGGCGCCACGAGGGCAGCTGTGGGCGCTGATGGCGGCGGTCAGGTGTCGGCAAGCCTCAGCTACTACCAGTGGCTAAAAACACAGCCAGCGGCCTTCCAGGACGCCGCCCTGGGCCCGGTGCGCGGCAAGCTATTCCGCGATGGTGGGCTGACGGCCGAGCGCTTCGCCGCTTTGCAACTGGACAAGAACTTCAAACCGCTGACGCTGGACCAGCTCAAGGAGCTGGAGCCTCTGGCATTTGAGCGAGCCAGACTATAGATTCGCCACTCGTCTTATTGAGAATGGTGGCAGGATGTCTGGGTATCGAGAGTTGCAGGAAGCATACGAAAACAATCACGAGGTGACTGTTCTTCGTCGAAAACTGACACGCGACGCGGTGAATGCACTGAGAGTCGCTCTGCTTGAACGACTCGGGATCAACAATCAAGATTCTGAAGTTGTTGAGATGAAGGCGCGGAATGGCGGGATTTTGATTTCCGAACTGGCGAAGCTTGAGATAGGAGATGTTCTTCAAGCTCGAGGAGAAATCGCAATCAAAGGGATTTCTGCTGCGCCTCAGACCAGCTTCATGTTGGACATCAATTTTTCGTATCACCAAGACCGAGTCCTCATTGAGGTGTCAGGCATGGATCCGCAAGTGATCAATGAGGCGATGGATTTCCATCATCTTGCCGATTCGATTTTTGAGCGCCTTCTATTGAAGCTCAGTACCTACTGATTAACTCAACCTGGAATTACAAACCCCGCCAAGTGCGGGGTTTTTTATGCCCGCAAGGCGGGCCCATCCAAATCCCAAGGGGATAGCCAAATGCCTTTTGACTTCGACCCGGCCGCCCACGGCCTCACCCTCGACGAAACCCAAACCGCTGCGCTGAAAGCAGCACTCGGCGGCGAGGTGCAGAAATTTCTGGACGGCGAGGTCTCGGGCCTCAAGTCCAAAAACACCGAGCTGATCGGCTCCAACAAGGCGATCAAGACCGAGCTGGACAAGCTGAAAAGCCAGTTCGACGGCTTGGACATCGAAGCGGTCAAGGTCCTGCTGGCCAAGGCCGGCCAAGACGAAGAGACCAAGCTGATCGCTGAGGGCAAGCTGGACGAAGTCATCAGCCGCCGCACCGAGCGCCTGCGCACCGACCTGGACAAGCAGGTCAAGGCTGCCAACGAGCGCGCCGACAAGGCCGAAGCCTTCGCTGCCAAGTACAGCGACAAGGTGCTGGCTGACTCCATCCGCGCTGCCGCCATCAAGGCTGGCGCGCTGCCCGAGGCTGCCGAGGACATCATCCTCCGCGCCCGCGGCACCTTCAAACTGAGCGAAGACGGCGAGCCCGTTGCCACCGACCGTGCCGGCGAAGTCGTGTACGGGAAGGACGGCAAGACCCCGCTGTCTCCCCTCGAATGGGCGGAATCGCTGCGCGAAACCGCTACCCACCTGTGGCCAAGGGCTCAGGGTGCCGGGCAGACCGGCGACAACGGTGGCAAGGCCACGAAGAAATGGGGCGAGTACACCGAGACCGAGCGTGCAGCGATGGCTCGTGACAACCCCGACGCATTCAAAAAACTCCAAGCCACCCGAGGAACCTAACCCATGGCATCTACCCAACTGTCGGACATCTTCGTAGCCGACTACTACGGCACCCTGGACCCCGTGAATTCGCCGGAGAAGACCGCGGTCTACGAGTCGGGAATCATCACTCGCTCCGCTACCCTGGACGACGTCGCCAAGAACGGCCAGGGCACCTCCGAAATCAGCTACTGGCAGGATCTGGATGCCGACGAGGAGCCGAACATCTCCAACGATGACCCTGATGACCAGGGCGCGGTCGGAAAGGCTGAGCAGGGCAGCATGCGAGCTCGAACCCTGTATCTCAACAAAGCCTACGGTGTGTCCGACCTGACCACCGAACTGGCCAACTCCGAGCCGATGCAGCACATCCGCAACCGCTTCGGCATGTACTGGACTCGCCGCTGGCAGCGCTACCTGATGGGGGCGGCTCGCGGAATCATCGCTGCCAACATCGCGCAGAATGGCGGCGACATGGTCAAGGACTCTGGCGCCTCGATCAGCGCCAATGCCTTCCAAGACGCCGCCTTCACCGCTGGCGATGCTGCCGACATGTTCGCTGCAATCGGCGTGCACTCCGTCGTCATGAACCAGATGGTGAAGCAGGACATGATCGAGTACCTACGCGACTCGCAGGGCAAGATCATCCTGGCGACCTACCTGGGCAAGCCGATATTCATGGACGACGCCCTGACCTACGCGCCGGGTCAGTACCTGTCGCTGTTCTTCGGCCAGGGCGCATTCGGCTACGGCGAGGGCGAACCCACCAAGCCCGTAGAGCTGGAGCGCAAACCCAGCGGCGGTAACGGTGGTGGCGCCGAAGTTCTGTGGGAGCGCAAAACCTACATCCTCCAGCCCGCCGGTTTCAGCTGGCAGGGCAGCGAGAACCGCAACCTGAGCCCGACCGCCGCACAGTACGCCTCGGCAGCCAACTGGAAGCGCGTGTTCGACCGCAAGCAGGTTCCGTTCGCCGCAGTCATCAGCGGCACCGCCACCCCTTGACCCCATGATGCGGGGCGCCGGCCTGGCGCCTTGCACAGGAGATCAGCATGAAAGTCATCTACACCAACACCCCGGGCAGCGAGCGCGGCACCTGCTATCGCCGCCTGGACCAGTTCTTCGGCGTGATCGACGGTGCCACCTCGGTGTCCGTGCAGGGCGAGGCCCCTCACATCAGCGAGGCGTACCAGCGTCAGGGCGTCAGCGTGAGCGAGATCGAGGAAGGTCTGCGTCTGGATGGCCCGACCATCGCCCAGTGGCTGGAGCAGGGCTACAAGGCATCGGCCTACCCACCTGCAGGCTATGCCGCCACCAGCACTGCGGCAGAGATCGCGAAGGCGCTGGAAGAGGAGGGCGACGGCGATCCCGAAACCGACCCTCACAAGATGAAGGTGCCAGAACTCAAGGAGTGGCTGACGGCCCAGGGCATCAACTTCGATCCAGCCCTCAACAAGCCCGAGCTGCAGGCCCTGATCCCGTCGAAGGAATAAGCCATGACCGACTTCATTACCGTCGCTGATGTTGACCAGAGGCTCGGGCAGGGCTGGGAAGGTGACGGTGATGCGGTCCTCGCCGTCTCCATGGCCAATGCCTGGCTGACGGCCAAAATCAAGCGGGCGGTGCCAGAACCGGTGCCGGACGCCATCGCGAATGCCGGCGCACAGGTAGCCAAGTTGGCTGCGGCCGGCCAGCTCTACAAGGACACCCATCGCGAGGTGCAGAGCAAGACTGTGTCGGCCCAGGCTGGCACCTCGACCAGCAAGACCTATGTCGCGGGGTCAGTCGATCGCTCTACCGGCGAGAACTTCGCCCTAGACCTCATCGCACCCTGGACCCGCCGCGCCGGCACCGTAATGCTGAAGCGGGTGTAACTGCCTTCAGTTTCGCCAGGTCTGTTTCAGCTCCTGATCAAACCACTGCTCAGCTACATCGTTCGCGGACATCACGCTCCTGAACTCTAGGTAGTGCCCATAACCTTGGGCCCTAAGCCAGTCTTTGAACTCTCCGAAACTCGGATGCCAGCCTGGCGGCTGCGCCTTGGTGCCCGCCCAAGTATGAGCAAGTTGGCGTATCGCCATTTCGCATTCAGCTTTTTTTGTCATGTCCGATCTCTGTCAGGGGGTTGGCTGGAGTTTATTTGAAATGGGCATGCGAGAAGAACTCCAGGCCGAGCTGGCCGAAGCGTTCGACGACCCGGACGGCCTTGCCGATGCCATCAAGCCTGTTGCAGGTAGCCGCACGGTCAAAGGCGGCTATGACCCCGTAATCGGCGGCACCGTCCCGGACTCGATCATCTACTACACCGGTCGCGGCATGTACGGCAGCTACCTGGCCAAGGAAATCGACGGCTCCCGCATCCAGACCCAGGACGCGAAGCTGCTGGTGCTGCAGAGCGAACTGCTCGAGGTGCGGGAAGGCGCTGTCACCGATTTCCCGGCTACGCCCAAGATTGGCGACCAGATCAGCGGCCATCGAGCCATCAACGTCACCGAAGATCCGGCCCGGGCAACCTGGACCATTCAACTGAGGAAATGAGATGCCGCGTGGCTCATACATGACCCAGCGGTATGGCGGGCAGCAGGGCGGTTTCGCCGAGGCTATTCGGGCGTTCGCCGAGCAGGCAGAGCAAGCCCTGGATGCCACTTTCCGCGAGATCGTGATCGAGATAGGCAGCAGCGTTATTCGCATGTCGCCGGTGGGCAACCCGGAACTGTGGGCGGCCAACGTCGCGCACCGGGCCAAGGCCAACCAGGCCGCAGATGACTACGACTTCAAGGTCGCGGTCCGCAACACGCTGATCAACCTGAACCAGGACAACTTCACCAAGGCCGGCAAGCTGCGCAAGGGCGTGAAGTACGCCAAGCCCCTGACCAAGACCGAGCGCGAGCAGAATTTCGCTACCAATGGCCTGGTAGCTGGGCAGGGCTACGTCGGCGGGCGGTTCCGGGGCAACTGGCAGTTCTCCATTGATTCGCCGGCGACCGAAGAGCTCGACCGCATCGACCCGTCGGGTAGCGAGGCCATTACCGCGCTGATCACGCAGGTGCAGGCGCTGACCATAGGCCAGACGGCGTACATCGTGAACAACCTGGCGTATGCGGTGCCGCTGGAATACGGCCACTCAACCCAGGCGCCGGCCGGCATGGTCAGGGTCACCCTGGCCAACTTCCAGCGCATCGTCGACGAAGCCATCAGGAACAACAGCGTATGAGCCATGCACGAGCCCGCCAGGCCATCGAGATCAAGCTGATGGCCTGGGCCACGGCGCGCCCGATCCGCGTCGCGAACTTCGAACAAGAATTTGCTGCCTTGCCGGGCGAAACCTACCTGCAGGCCTATCAGCTACCTGGGGCCACCACCTGCCGCTACCTGGGCGGCGAGGCCTACGATTACACCGGCGTGTACCAGGTCAGCATTACTTGCCCGGCGGGCCAGGCCCTGGCGACTGCCGAAGCGCTGGTCGACGAGCTCAGCGCCCTGTTCCGGGTTGATTCTGAGCTGAGCCACAAAGGTTTCGAGGGCCTGATCACCGATCCGGTTGACCAGGGCCCAACCATTACCGAGTCGGCGACCTACACGGTCCCGGCCAGCTTCACCTACCGCGGCGTCGCGGACCAACCGCCCGCTGGGGCGTAACTAACCGCCGCCCGGCGGGCTATCAAGAGGAAATACACCATGGCCGCACGCTTCCCGCTGCCGAACGGCGCAGTGCTGGAGATTGCACGTGTCATCGGCTCTGCCGTCCCATTCACCGCGCTGACCAACGCCAAGCCGCCGGTTGCGACTTCAGCCGATCACAACATCCAGAACGGCGATGTTCTCCTGGTCAACTCCGGCTGGGCGCTGATCAATGACCGCGCCGTTAAGGCATCCAATGTCGCTGCCGATGCGTTCTCTCTGGGCGGCCTGGACACCAGCAATGTTGAGCGCTTCACCGCCGGCGCTGGTGTCGGCTCTGTGCTTCCTGTCTCCGACTGGGTGCAGATTTCCAAGGTCACCTCGTTCACCTCCTCGGGGGGCGAGCAACAGTATGCGACCGTCGGATACCTGGAAGACGACGATGACAAGCAGTTCCCCACCAACCGGAACCCAACCAGCTTGTCGATTGTGGTCGAGGATCAGCCGACCGCTGCGTACGTCGAGGCCGTGGAGGGCTACGACACCTCCAAGGAATTGGCCGTGATCCGCATGAAGCTCCGTAACGGTGACCAGATCCTGTACCCGGGCTACGTCAGCATCACTCCCGACCCGACCATGGAACGGAACAACGTGATGACCCGCACCATCAGCGTCGGGCTGTCGGCTCGCTCGCTTCGTTACCTGGCCGGCGCGTAAGGAGCCCTCATGGCAAAGATCAAAATCGCGCAGAACCCCACGTTCACTGCTGAGGTGAAAATCCCGCGCGTGGGAGGTGACCCGGTGGCGGTGGAGTTCACGTTCCGCTACATGGACCGCACCGCCCTGGCCAAGCTGTACGACGGCTGGAACAAAGCCTTCGAAGCGCACGCCGAAAAGTGCAAGACCGAAGGTGCAAGCCTTGAGCAGTTCACAGCCGGCCAGGTACTGCTGCAGGCCGATCAGATCCAGGCCGTCACCGCTGGCTGGGCCTTCGACGACAAATTCACCGATCAGGCCATTCTCGACCTGGTGACCACCTGCGTCGGTGCGCCCCAGGCGGTGCTGGATGCCTACCAGGAAGCCTACAACCCGGCCCGCTTGGGAAACTGAGGGCGGCGGCGCGGGCCTTGTACGAGCAGGGTCCGTCCGCCGAGCAGTTGGCTTTCCTAGGCCTCACGTTGGACGACATCGAAATCGAGGACGTAGAGGTCTGGCCAGATGCATGGCCGGCTTTCTGCCTGTTCGAGGCGTTGGGCACGCAATGGAGGTTGGGGCCAGGCGGACCGTCGGGCCTCGATTACACGGCCATTCCCGGCACCGCCATGATGGTTGGGATCAAGCGTCGTGGACTGGAGGAGGCGTTCCCCGACCTCAGGGTCATGGAGAGCGAGGCCTTGGCCATCATGGCCGAGACAGCAAAATGAGGCACAAAGCGTCTATCAAATGATGGCGTTACTATGGCTATGCGACATCATTTCGATACGAAATAAATTGCTCAAATATGAGCAATCCTTATACTCTTATGGTCATTAGCAGGTTGCTAAATCATGCCTGCGATCAACCGCATAGGAGTGCGAATGAAAAAGCTCAGCTTCAAAACCATGCGACTGGTGCTCTCGGGTGCGTTGCTAGGAGTTGCTGCGGCTAACGCATTTTTCGGAGTGAATTTCCCCGGCGAGATCGTGGCCGGGTTCGTAGGTGCTGGCGGTGCGCTGGCCCTTATGAAGCTGACTGCGATCGTCTAAGTGTATACCGTACTGGGCCAGACCATCAGCTTTGAAGGGGTTACCATCATCCTCGCTTTTGGATGTGTGGTGGTCAATGCGATTCAGCAGCTGCTACATCGCAAGACGATCAAAACTGGTGATCTGGTCATGGCGCTGCTCAATGGAGCTTCTATCTTTCCATTTTGCGCCATGGCTGGCGCGGTCTTCTCGACCGATATGCTCAAGGCTGCTTCATCTTCCACTCTGTCGCTAGCGATCGCCGGCGGGGTTGGGTTGCTCTTCGTTCTCGGGGAAGTGTGTTCGCCATCAAGTCTGAAAAAATCCCTCAGCACTGAGTAACCAAGAAATTCTCGTCTTAAGCCCAGCCCAGCCCAGAGTTGGGCTTTTTGCGTCTGGCGCCTGCTTCGCCAGCCTGTGGTAGATTGCCCCAATTTCAAGGAGGGCGAGCGGTGAAGCACTGGATTCTGATAGGCCTGGCCTGTATTTCGGTCGCAGGGTGCGAGACAACGAAGGTTTCGCCGGGCAGCGCTGCGCTTGTGCCAGCTGATGATGTGTACGCCTTCAGCCGACCTACGGGACCTGAGGATGCCAGGATCGTCTTCACGCAGGATGCCAGCGTGATCAGTTGCTTTGGCGCCGGAATGCAAGTTTTCCTGAATGAGAAGCTTGCGGCCGAAACCAGCAGCGGGAAATCCGTGACCCTCTACCATCAGCCCGGTCCGGTGCAGCTGAGCATCAAGAACAACATGGGCTGCGCCGGCGGAGATCTGCGAGGGCTGCTGTTGGATCTGAAGCCGAGGTATTCTTACCAGGTGCGCGGTTACCGCGGCACCTGGGATAAGGCCGAGCCATTGCTCACAACCCCAGAGCCGTTCAGGTATCGTTGATTTTTCGAAGAGGGAAATGGATGTTCTTTGTCAGGTTCGTGATTCTGGCGTTTCTCAGCGCTTACAGCGTTTCGATGGGGCGAGAAGTGGCTTTGAACGCTATTGGCGAAACAATCGCTTTTAGCGCTTTCGTGTTTGTGCCATGCCTGTACATGCTGCCAACCTATGAAGCCTGGAGGCGCAATCAGCAGAACCTGCCGTCCATAGCCGCCCTGAACTTTTTCCTGGGCTGGTCCATCATCGGCTGGGCGGGCTCTCTAATTTGGGCGTTCAAGAAGCCTGAGCATGCACCTCAGGTCGGCCCCGCCTTGTCAGCCCAGGCGGCCTTGGCAGAGACTCCCCCATCACCTAATGAGCACAAGACCTGTCCCTTCTGTGCTGAGCAGGTAAAGGCTGCCGCAATCAAGTGCAAGCACTGCGGAAGCGAACTGCAAGCAGCATAGCCTGCACCACGAAATCTAAGCCGCCTCCGGGCGGCTTTTTCTTGCCCGGAGAAAACCATGACGACAATTGCAAGCCTCGGCATTCGAATAGATTCCGGAGATGCTGTTGAGGCTGCAGACAACCTTGAGCAGTTGGTCGACGCAGGCGGCAAGGCTGAGGCGTCTGCGAGCAAGACTGGTCGCGCGTGGGAATCTGCGGTGCTCGGCATGCGCGGGGACACGAAGCAAATTGTGACCGAGTTGCAGGCCCTGAATGCAAAGCAGGCTGAACTTGCGCAACAAATGACCACAGTGGGCAGGGTCATGGGTGCAGCCTCCACGGCTTTTAGCAGTGCCGCCACAAGTCTTGCTTCGATTCGATCGGGGGCAGAGCAGGCAGGCCAGGCGCAGACGGTGTTGAGCGCCCAGACTGATACGGCTGCGCAAGCAGGGCGTCGTTCGGCTGAAAGCGCAGAAGAACAGCAGGCTAGATTGCTAGCCGTTGCACGCTCTGCGCTTGAGGCCAGTGACTACACCCAGAAACTGACTGCAGCTACCCAACTGACCTCCGATGCCAACCGACAGGCCAGCACTGTTTTGTCGGACCGGGCCAGTCAGCAGGCCGCAGTCGCCGCGCGAGTGCAGGCGATGATGGCTACAGAGGAGCGCCTAGCGAACTCCAGCCAGGCTGCGGCCAACGCACAACGGGAACAGGCCAGAGAGCTTGATGCGTTACTCGGCAAGATCGACCCGACAGTGGCAGCCCTAGGGCGCCTGGATGAGATGGAGAAGAAGCTCCAGGGATTCAAGGCATCGGGTGCCTTGGATGGAGAGAGCTTCAGCGAGTACAAATCGAAGGTCGATCAAGCCCGCGAAGCCCTTGGCGGAGCAGATGCCTCCCTGAATAGAGCTGGCATGACTGCTAAGGCGACAGCCGCAGCGCTGAGAAACGTCCCGGCTCAATTCACGGACATCGTCGTTTCGCTGCAGGGAGGGCAGGCGCCATTGACGGTCTTGCTGCAACAAGGGGGTCAGCTGAAAGACATGTTCGGCGGTATCGGTCCTGCTGCCAAGGCCCTGGGAGGATACATTGCGGGGCTTTTCACCCCTTTAACAGTTGCAGGGGCTGCGGTTGCAGCTCTTGGTTACGCATTTTACAAGGGGACTGAAGAGGCAGACGGGTACGCAAACTCGCTGATACTGACCGGAAATTCAGCTGGGCTGACCACCGATCAGTTCAGCGCCATGGCCAAGCAGATTAGCAGCACTGTGGGTACGACTGGCGCCGCTGCGGCTGCTCTGACCAGCATTGCTGGTAGTGGAAAGATTGCAGGCGACAGCTTCCAGCAGGTGGCACAGGCTGCAATTTCCATGGAGGTCGCGACTGGTAAGGCTGTGTCTGACACGGTTGCCGAGTTCAGCAAGCTCGCTGATGATCCAGTCAAAGCGTCAGCTGCTCTGAATGAGCAGTACCACTTTTTGACTGGATCCGTTTACTCACAGATCGCCGCTCTGGAGCAGCAAGGAAGGCATGCCGACGCCGTCAAGCTTGCCACTGACGCTTTTGCTGACGCCATCAACGAACGAACGCCAAAAATCATCGAGAACCTGAGCTTCTGGGAGCGCGGATACAACGCGGTGGCAAGAGCTGCTGACCAGCTGAAGAACATCGGCAGGGCAAGCATTGATGACGATATCGCCAAGGCAGAGGCAAACCTGGCCAGCGCCCAACGAGGAGATGTCGGCTACTTCCAAGACCAGAACGAGATGATCGAGCTCTACACCGATCAGCTGCAATTTCTGAAGGATAAGAAGGCAGCCCAAGAGGAAAATGCAAAGCTCGATAAGGATGAGGCGGATGCCAACGAGCGAACTGTCAAGGCCATGGCAGAGGTTGATGCGCTCGAAAAGTCAGCCTGGGACAACGCACGGAAGCGCAGCGAGGCAATTAAAGACTACGAACGCTCCCTTGCCATCATCCGAAAAACGAACCCGAACGACGCTAGACTCGCCCCGGAAGCAATCGCGAAGGCCAAGGCAAGCATCGAGGAAAAGTACAAAGACCCCAAAACCCCGGCGTATAGGGAAAGCGCCGGTGCTCGCTCCCTTGATCAGGCTCGGCAGCAATACTCGGTCCTCCAGCAGCAGAATACCCTCATTGGCGCCCAGCGCGGAGAAGTGCAGAAACTAGGCGAGGCTGGCCAGGCCTTGGTGAAATGGGAGCAGCAACTGGCTGACATCAAGGACAAAAAGGTCCTGACCGCCGATCAAAAGTCGCTGTTGGCCAACCAGCAGCAGATCACTGCCCAACTGAAGAAGAACGCCGAGCTGGAGAAGGAGATGCAGCTGCGCAAGGTGGCCACCGAGGAGGCGCAGAAGCTTTCTGCGTTTCAGGCCAACTTGAACAGCCAGTTGCAGAGGTCGTCGGTAGGGCTGAACAACGACCTTGCCGGAGCAGGCTTGGGCGATCAGGCCCAGCAGCGTCTTCAGGAGCGTTTCAGCCTTGAGCAGCAGTACCAGCAGCAGATGGACAACCTGCTGCAGCAACGAAACGAAGGACGGATCAGCGAAAGCCTGTACCAGAAGGAAAACGCTGCACTTCAGAATGCGCTGGACCAGCGCCTGGCGATGCAGGAGCAGTACTACCTCCGTGTCGACGAGCAGCAATCTGACTGGTCGCTAGGCGCGCGGGCAGCATTCAACACCTACCTGGAGCAAGCGCAGAACGTTGCCGGGCAGACGAGAAGCCTCTTCACCAATGCCTTCTCCAATATGGAGGATGCGGTCGTCACCTTCGTGAAAACCGGCAAGCTGTCCTTCAGGGACTTTGCCGACGGCGTGGTAGAGGACCTGATCCGCATCCAGGTGCGCCAGGCTGCTGCCGGGTTCCTTGGCACAGCCTTCGGCTTTCTGAGCGGCGGTAGTTCGGCGATGGGCGAAGGAACCATGACAGGGTTCAGCGAGACGATATCGAGCTCAGGCTTCTCTGGTGGCGGTTACACCGGCGATGGCGGCAAGTTCGAGCCAAAGGGTGTGGTGCACGGCGGTGAGTTCGTCCTTCGCAAGGAGGTCGTTGCTAAACCAGGCATGCGCAACTACCTGGAAGGCCTCAACGTCAGGGGCTATGCGTCCGGCGGCTTCGTGACGCCGCGTATTGCCTCTACTGCACCGTCGATGGCGGCTAGTCAATCAGATGCAGCACCGGGCGTGATGCCCGCGATCAAGCAGGAAATCACCGTCCAGGGCACTGCCGATGACGCAACGCTAGCGCGTATTCAGCAGGCGGCCCAGAAGGGCGCGCAGGATGGTTACAACCTGGTGCTGCGTGACCTCAAGATGAACGGCCCGGCTCGACAGCTGATCGCCCGCAACCGATAGCAATAAGGAGTACTGCATGGCTATCCAATGGCCGGCCTCGCTGCGCCCGTCTGAAATGACGTGGGGCTTAGTCAACAACAGCCGCGCCTTCACTTCGACGCTCTCGAACGCCCAGCAGATCGTGGGGCAGCCGGGCGCGTATTGGCAGTGCACCATCACGTTCGGTTTGCTCACGCGCAAGCAGGAGCGGCAGCTGACATCGCTCCTGGGGGAGTTGGACGGGATGTTCGGCACGATCAACGTGCCGGCATTCACCCGGCGCCGCGGTAATAGCGTAGGCGCACTGAAGGTCGTCAGCGGCCCGTCGCAGTCCCGCTCCATCCAGGTCGGCGGTGCCACGCCGAACGCTCAAATGTTCTCGGTTGGTGATTACATGACGATCGCCGGCGAGATGTTCGAAGTGATTAAGCCGGCTTTGGCCAACGCCCAAGGGCAAGCGGTTGTGCAGGTGAATAAGCGTATTCGCCAAACCTTGGCGGTTGGCTCGCCCATCGAATACCTCAACCCGTATTCCGAAATGCGCATGACCCAGGACACCTGGAACATGACCGTGCGCCAGGCCGTGTCAAACGGCAGCTACCAGTTTAGGGAGGCTTTCTGATGCCCTCGACGTTTCCATTCAGCCAGAGCGTGGTCGATATCATCGCCACTGGCAGGTTCCTCAGCGTGTACGCCTGCCAGCTCGACTTCGAAGATGGTCCGGTGTACGCACACACGGGTACCGGCGACCTTGTGATCGGCGGCATCACGTACCTCGGGGTAGGGCAGTTCGGCGAGGTCGGGCAGTCGCAAGAGAGCGACAACTCCAGTTCGCCAATGTCGATCGACCTAGCGCTCACCGGCCTCGACAGCTACATCATCACAGAGACCAACATCCGTGGCTGCCGCGGGCGATCGGGCAAGCTGATGTTTGTCGTCTTCGACGAACAGGGCAACTACGCCGCCGACATCCTGTTCTCCGGCCGCATGGACGCCGCCACCTTTTCCTACGCCGGCAATGGCGAGGGCGGCAACAAGATCACTGTCCCGATCGTTGACCGGATGGCCGAATGGAGCCGCACGGGTACTGAGCGCTTCACCGACGAAAACCACCGGGCCCGGCATCAGGGTGACCGCTTCTTCTATGCCATCGCCCAAATGTCCGAATGGCCCATCTACTGGGGCTCCAAGAAGGACGCCCCGACGTTCAACTACGAGAAATAGCCATGCGCTACCGAGACTGGACCACACGCCTCAGCGAAGTGATCAAGGCCGCCCTAGAGCGGCCTTTTTCATGGGGCGAATTCGACTGCTGCCTGTTCGCTGCGGACTGCGCGGTGGCGGTGTGCGGTACCGACCCGGCTGAGGCGTACCGCGGCACCTACAAGACCGAGGTCGGGGCTAAGCGAGTGTTGAAGAAGCGGCACGGCAGCCTCGAGGCAGCCTGGGATGCCTACTTCACCCGGGTGGCGCCGGCATTCATCCAGCGCGGCGACATCGCCATGTACGAGGCGCCCAGCGGCCTCTCCATGGCCGTGTACTGGGCAAACGAATTCTGGGCAACCACTGACGACGGGGTGGCCCGTGTGGTGTGCGACCCGCTTGCAGTCTGGAGAGTTGAATAATGTCCGGTGGCGTCAAGAAGATTGCTCAGGTAGCTGTTGGTGCGGTGATTGGCTTCATCCAGGGCGGCCCAGTGGGCGCGGCTATCGGTGCCGGCATGGCATTCTACATGGCCGAGCAGCAGGAAAAGCTCAACACCAAGTCGCCTCTGCGAGACAACGAGCCTTCGGCGCAGACCGTCCGCTCGTCCAAGGCTCCCGCGCGCTTCATCCTCGGCCGCGTCAGTACTGGCGGAGTGCTGGTGTGGGCGCAGGAACAGGCCGGCGACCAAACAGATGGCGAGTGGCTGCATCTGGTCTACGTCCTCTGTGAAGGCCCGGTCGATGCTCTGGAGAATATCTACCTGGGCGAGGAGGAGATCGCCACCTACGGCGAGCACGCCTCCTATGAGCTGATCGTCAATCCTACCCAGGTGAACGCTTTCCTCAAGGCAAACTGCCCGGACTGGAAGGATGAGCAGATAGGCCGGGGGCTGTCGTTCGTGCGCATGTCGCTCAAGTACAGCGCCGAGAAGTTCCCGTCCGGCATCCCTGACGCGCGCTTCATCGTGCGCGGACGCAACGATATCTACGACCCGCGCACCGGCATGGCTGTGTACACGGAGAACACCGCGCTGCACATCCTTTGGTTCCTGCGTAATCGCTGCGGCGTTCCGGACGATGAGATCGTGTTCGAGACCTTCGCCAGCGGCGCCAACGTCTGCGATGAATCAGTCGGCAACCCTGACGAAACCACCAGCCCGCGCTACCGCAGCAGCTGCGTGATCGGCGCCGATGAGCAGCGCACCAGCGTGTTGCAGAAGCTCGAGGCTGCGTGCGGCGGCCGAACCATTCGTGTCGGTGGGCGCTGGATGTTCCAGGCGGGGGCCTATTACGGTCCCTTTGACTTCGAAGTCACCGAGGACATGGTGATCGGCACCATCACCGGCAGTACCGAGCCGACTAATGATGCTGCGATCAACACGGTGCGGGGCACCTTCATAGACACCTCGCAATCGTGGACTGAAACCGACTATCCCGAGGTCACCGTTGCCGAATGGGTGATCGAGGACGGCGGCGAGGCCGCCGAAACGCTGTCTTTTACCTACGTAACAGATGCCTACCAAGCCCAGCGCCTCGCGAACATCGAGCTGCGCCGCCGGCGCGCTGGCGGCACCATCAGCGTGCCGATGAATTTCCTGGGTTACAACTGCCGGCCTGGTCGGGCCGTGCGCGTGAATCTGCCTTCGCTGAACATTCTTGGCGAGTTCATCGTCACTAACTGGAGCATGGGCACGGATCAAGGGTGCACCGCTCAACTGCAGCAATACGACGGTGCACAGTTCGACGATGCCGTAGGGCAGCCCTACAACCCGATCGGCTTCATCAGCCTGCCTACTGGTGGCTTGGGTAGCCCAACCAATATCGCCTGGACCCCAGACGATACCGCCGAGGTGAACCAGGGTGTGTTGAGCTGGGCACAGCCAGTAGGGATCGTGACAGCCTACGCCGTTACGGTGCGCCAAGGCGCCATCGCTATGCAGGCCCAGCAGGTGCCGGCCACCACGCTGCAGTTGCCTATCGCTGGCCTGCCGTCCGGCAGCTATACCATGAGCGTGGCCGCGCTCGGTCCGTTGACTCGATCTGGCGAGGCCAGCATTACAATAAGCATTGATGGTCCTCCTATCCCAGAGTCATGCGTGGTTCAGGCTACCATCGACACCATCACGCTGATCCCGGGCAACACGCTGCATGGCCTGAATGGCGGCACGTACGAGTACTTTTTCTCGACCAACCCCCAGGCTGCGTCGGGTGATTATGTTGGCCAGGGCTTGTCCCTGACCCACACTGGACTGGCATTTGCTACCAACTACGCCTACTTCATCCGCTCGAAGAACGCCTACGGCGTCAGCGCCTTCCTGAAAGTGGTGGCCTCCACGTCGACCGACGTGAAGACCATGCTTGATGCGCTGAAGGACAAGATTGAAGGTGGCCAGTTGGCGCCCGCGCTGCGCCAAGAGATTTCGCTGATCTCCGGACCACCGACTCAGTCCGGCTCGGTTGCCCAGCGCATAGCTACTGAAGCGACGGCGCGTGGCCAGCAGATCGCAGCTGAGACGACGGCCCGGGGCCAGGCCATTGCCGCTGAAACATCCGCGCGCAACCAGGCGATCGCCACGGAGGTGGTGGACCGCAACAAGGCGATCGCCGTCGAAACGCAGGCGCGGACCCAGGCCATCAGCGACGAGTCTGCGGCCCGTGCCCAAGGCTTGCTGTCCGAGGCCCAAGCGCGCGGTGCGGCGATTACCAGCGAGGCCCAAGCCCGTCAGTCCGCAGATAGTGCACTTGGCCAGCGCATCGATACAGTCACCGCATCGACCGGCGACAACGCGTCGGCGATTCAGACCGAGGTCACTGCTCGCACCAATGCGGACAATGCCCTTGGCCAGCGAATCGACACCGTAGCTGCCAGCACCGCATCGAACTCGGCCGCGATCGGTAACGAGGTTACTGCTCGAACGACCGCCGACAATGCGCTGGCTTCGCAGATCGCCACTCTGCGCGCCGAGTCTGGCGGGTTTGACTCGACGCTGAACTACGGCTTTGCCTCGACCGTTGAGGGCTGGGTGGGCACTCGCTGCACGCTGACCGTCGAGAACGGCCGATTGGTCGTGACCAATGACGCCGCTGGGGCTTACCTGAGTGCGCCGTTGGTCGCGATCAAGGGGCGCGACCATGACCGCATCCGCTGCCGTATCACCCGTCGGGCGGGTAGCGGCTGGACCGGCCAGGTGACCTACACTACGGCGGCGCACGGCTCGTCGACCTCCTACAACAAGATCCTGCCCAACCCGGGTCTGGCGGTTGGCCAGACCATGGTGTTCGAGTGGGACATGTCGCAGTTGACCAATGGCGGCAGCGACTGGTCGGACAGCACGATCACCAGGTTCTACCTGTGGATCAGCGGCACTGCGGGTGATGTGTTCGAAATCGACTGGATTGCCGTCGGCCAGATCGCACCGTCGGCGTCGGTGGCTTCGGTGGTGGATGAGCGCACTGCCCGGATCAGTGGTGATGAGGCGAACGCCTCGGCTGTCACCGCGCTGGGCAGCAGCCTGACCACCACCAACCAGAACGTCACCGCTGCCCAGCAGGCTGCACAGGACGCGGCCACGCTGGCGGGTGGAAAGGGCAAGGTGCTGGTGCAGGCAACTGCTCCGGCCGTTGCCGACCGCCTGGCGCAGAACTTGTGGATCGACACAACCGGGAATGCCAATACCCCGAAACGCTGGAACGGTACCACCTGGGCGGCTGTAACGGACAAAGTGGCCACCGATGCCGCTGCGGCTGCGCAGTCGGCATTGTCGCAGCTGGCCGGCAAGGCCGATGCTTCGGCGCTGCAGGCCCTCAGCACCACGGTGACGAACCAGGGCAACACGCTGTCGAGCCAGGGCAACAGCCTCACCGAGCTCAACAGCAGCCTGCAGACCACCAACGGCAACGTTGCCACGGCGCAGCAGGCAGCCCAGGCGGCGAGCACGCTGGCCGGGAGCAAGGGCAAGGTGCTGTATCAGTCGGCTGCTCCAGCAGTGGCCGACCGTCAGGCCGAGGACCTGTGGATCGATACGACCGGCGCCGCGAACACGCCCAAGCGCTGGAACGGCAGTGCCTGGGTGGCCGTCACCGACAAGGTGGCGACCGATGCAGCTGCCGCGGCTGCCAGCGCGCTGGCGCAGGTAGCAAACAAGGCCGATGCCTCGGCGCTTCAGGCGCTGAACTCGACCGTGACCAGTCAGGGCACCACCCTGACCAGTCAAGGTACGGCGCTCACCCAACTCAAGGCCTCGATCGGGCAGCAGCCTGACAACCTGATCCTTCGGGGTAGCTTCGAGGATGGTCTGGTCGAGCCTTGGACGGCCGACCCGGTGATCAACAACATCTCGGCGCACCCGTCGGCTGGCAAAGGCATCGCGTTCTATAGCAACAGCTTCTGCGGTGTGGGCTTCAACGTCCTGACCAAGGGCGGTGAGCAATTCGACCTGGCGGCCGATATCTGGCCGAACTACATGACGGCGGGGCAGACTACCCGCTTGCAGATGCAGTTCTACGACAAGAACAACATCAACCTGGGCTACTTCACTGCGTTTACGGTGCCGGCGGCAACCACGGGTTTCAAAACGCAAACCGGTCGCATCACTGCACCGGAGGGAGCCGTTTCGGCCCGGTTCGTGACCCGGACTGAGCCGGCAGACGGTACCGGCCGCTCGCTGTGGTGCAACATCCTGGCACGCCGGGTGACGGCGGCTGACGCGGCCAACGCTGAAGCGGTGAGCAACCTCACCAGCACGGTCACCCAGCAGGGCACCACGCTGACCAGTCATGGCCAGGCCCTGACCCAGCTGAACAACGACCTGCAGAGCGTTGCGCAGGGTAAGGCAGACGCCTCGGCCTTGCAGACGCTGAGCAACACGGTCACCAGCCAGGGCAACACCCTGAGCAGCCAGGGCGCGAGCATCACCCAGCTGAACAGTGGCCTTCAGACCACCAACGGTAACGTGACGACAGCGCAGCAGGCTGCCCAGGCTGCGTCGGACAAGGCTGGCGCCAAGGGTGAGGTGATTTATGGCACCGCGGCGCCGGCCACTGACAAGCGCCTGGCGCAGAACCTTTGGATCGACACCACGGGAGGGGCGAATACACCCAAGCGCTGGACGGGATCGGCCTGGGTAGCCGTAACGGACAAGGCTGCAACGGACGCTGCCGCGGCGGCTGCCAGCGCCTTGGCGCAGGTGGCCACCAAGGCTGAGGCAGCCGCGCTGCAGACGTTGAGCAACACCGTGACCAGTCAGGGCAATACCCTGACCAGCCAGGGTAATGCGCTCACCGGGCTGCAGGCATCAATCGGCAGCCTTGCTGGGAACGGGGCAAACCTGCTCGACAGCGCGTACAGCTGGCTCGGCAGCACTCTACCGACCATGCTGTCCTCTCTGCTGGTTAGGTCCTCGGTAGCGGTAGCGGAGGCTGATTCGGGCTACGGTTATCGTCTGGTCGCCACCGACACCAACATTTTCTCATATGCGATTTTGGCCCCGGGTAACCAGCCCGCAAGCTTCAACTTGGCACTGGAGCCAGGCACGTACTTGGTGTCGATGTACATCAAGGGGGATGCGGCAGGGCAGGCCATGGCTAACCTATACGACGCTGCGACTTCTCGAACTGCGACCCTTAGCTACACGACGACTCGCACTCGCTTGACGTTCGTTATCGCGGTACCCATTTCCACCAAGGCCGCACTGTACGTATATCCCAACCGCCATGGTGCTTCTGGTGCTGCGATTGTGGTCGACTCGGTCATGGTCGAGAAGCGAGTGGGCGAGAGCAACGTCCCGTCGCCATTCGTGGCGGGGCCAACGGCGCGGGCAGCAGGTGCATTGGCGGCTGCCCAACAGGCCCTGGATGTGCGTGTTACGCAAACCGAGAGCGGATTGTCCTCGGCCAGCGCGGCTGTAACGACCTTGGGCAACAGCCTGCAAACCACCAACGGCAACGTCACTACCGCCCAACAGGCGGCGCAGGCGGCTGCTGACCTGGCGGGTAGCAAGGGCAAGGTGCTTTACCAGACTGCCACGCCGGCCGTTGCTGACCGTCAGGCCGAGAACCTGTGGATCGACACGACAGGCGCTGCCAACACCCCGAAGCGTTGGAATGGTTCGGCGTGGGTGGCGGTGACCGACAAGGTGGCCACGGATGCCGCCGCAGCAGCACAGTCAGCGCTGACGCAACTGTCCTCAAAGGCAGATGCATCGGCACTGCAGACGCTGCAGTCGACCGTCACCAGCCAGGGCACCACGATCAACAGCCAGGGCACTGCGCTGACCCAGCTGAAGGCTTCCCTAAGCCAGCAGCCGGACAACCTGGTGCTGCGCGGTACGTTTGAAGATGGCCTGGTTGACCCATGGACGGGCAACCCGGGCATTGCAGGACTGACCGCCCACCCGTCCGCCGGCAAGGCGATCGCTTTCTATGCCAACAGCTTCTGCGGCACCGGGCGATTCATCATCTCGGGAGGCGAGCAGCTGGACTTGTCGGCGGATGTGTATCGCGCCTACATGACGGCAGGGCAGACCGGCAACTTCCAGGTGCAGTACTTCGACAAGACGGACACCAGCCTGGGCTACTTCAACGCCTTCACCTTCTCGGCGGGCGGTGGATTCCAGACGTTCAGCGGGCGGCTCACGGCGCCGGCTGCTGCTGTATCGGCGCGCTTTGTCACGCGGATCCAGCCGGCAGACGGCACCGGACGTTCGCTGTGGTGCAACATCGTTGCCCGCCGGGTCACCGCAGCGGATGCGGCCAACGGCGAAGCGATCAGCACCCTGGGCACCACGGTTACGCAGCAAGGCACGACGCTTACCAGCCAAGGGCAATCGCTGCTGAGTCTGACCAACCGCATGACCGATGCCGAAGGGGTGAACAGCGCCCAGGCCACGGCCATCAGTCAGATGGACACCACGGTCAAGCAGCAGGGCACGGCGATCACTGCGGCAGCCACGCGTCTGGACGGGCTGTATGTCCAGGTGAACCCGGAAATGGAGGGCGACAGCACCGGCCTGGCCGGCGCCACGGGTGGTCTGGTGGGGGTATGGACTGAGCAATCGGCTCGGATCGAGGACGGCATTGCCATGGGGCGGCAGGTCGAAACGGTCCAGGCGCAGATGGGGCAGACCAACGCTTCGGTACAGCAGGTCAGCGAGGTGGTCGCGGGTGTCGATGGCAAAGTGTCTGCCATGTCTTCCTGGAAGACCGAGACCAATGCCAATGGCAGGAAGGTGGCCACCGGCATCATTCAAGGAAGTGATGGGTCGGTTGGCGAGATCCTGCTGTCGGCTGACCGCGTGGCGATCATCAACGGGTTGAATGGGCCTGAGGCGAACTTGTTCGTGTTCCAGGATGGCCAGCTGTTCTTGAACTCGGCATTGATCAACCAGGCGTTCATCCAGAATTTGATCGTGGGCATGACGCTGAAGTCCCAGGCGGTTAACGCTCAAGGTTTGCCGCTGATCGAACTCAATATGGTTACCGGGGCGTTCAGTCTGCGCGGGCAGGATGCAGACGGAAGTCTGGCGATCAATAACGGTGGCGTATACGCGTACGACGCAAATGGTACTCGCCGTACTGCTCTTGGTCGCCTTGGGTGAATTTTTTCGGCACCTCTTTGAGGTGCTGATTATTTTGAGGTTCGTATGTCTATATATGGCGTAGAAATACGTAATGCCAATAACGTTGAGACGCTAGGGATGCAGGACTTTACGATCTCTAGAATCGGGTCAATGGAGATTCCCGCGTCGGGGAATCTCTATGGCTCCGGCACTCGCACGGACTACATAACTTGGACGATTCCTGGCTATGATCCGGCCAATTGCTTTGTCTTGATCACTCCAAAAATCTACATTCAAGACCCGCAAGACGGGAGGGGCACATATCCCATGTTGCCTACTTACCGAAACCTCGGCGGCAGTTCCATTGCCATCTATAACTACGTCAACCGACGCCGGCCTACAGGGGTGGGTAGTAACTATCAAGATGAGTGGGTCTCCAATTCGGTAGCGTGCATTCTTGAGGCGATAAGATCATCCAATGGCTGAGTACGGATTTAGAGCTATCAATGATTTTGGGTCTGTAACCATATCCAGTGCTTATAAGGTGCTAGTGTTTTCTGAGCGGGGGAGCTATCAGGTAACCTCGCAATATACTGATCGCGGGGGTGAAGGATCAGTTTCGTTCGTAAAGCCAATAACTACAAAGGAAGCGCCGCAGGTATTTGTTAGAGTGGCTACGGCATCGCATGCCAACCTCGGTATATACATAAGTATGCTGGGGTCGCCAGGGGGCTGGACCGGCTTCAGGACATTTTCAGCAGCTCCGGGTAGTTCTCCGCTGCAGAATTTTACACTCGAATATGTGGCCTGCAAATTTGCAGACAGCGTGCAAACTAACGGCTATGGTATGAATATCTGGGATGAAGGAGGCCTGCCTGTATTCTCGGCGCAGGACAAAATTGTCAGGTACTCGAAGTTTGCAACCAGCTGGACTATGGTGACGAATGCTGATGATTACAGGGTGTTTGTGCCAAACGTCAGTATTGAGCAAGATGATTTTGTCTGTGTGTCTGCGTTTGATCGTGGGGTTAACTGGGCTACCGGTAACAGTCAGTTCTCTTCATTCAATATTTGGCTTGGCTGGGCGCCTAACCTTAACACCTATGTACAGAGGATTACTGCGGGTGGGTATTGGTATTGGCAGGGTACGAACGATACTAATTTCACCGTTCCGGTCTGCAAGTTTCCGCCCAGTCGCTACACGAATTAGGAGGGATAATGGCAAAGCAAGTGATCAATCTCGGCACTGCGCCTGCTGGCGCCGGTGGCGACGACCGTCGAAGCGCCTGGCTCAAGGCGATCGCCAACTTTGATGAGCTCTACAACTTCATTGCCACCGCATTCAACAGAGCAAATATTCTCGGCGCGGTGGGTCAAAGTGCGGGAGTACCAACAGGTGCAATCATTCAACGTGGCAGCAATGCGAATGGTGAATATGTTCGATACGCTGACGGAACGCAGATCTGCTGGGCTTCCAGATCGAGCGCGTCAGCTGCAGCAGGTGGCTATGCCGATGTGTCATTTACCTTACCGATAGCTTTCGCCTCGTCGGTGTACACAGCAACCTGCCAAGCGACACCCGTAAATCATTGGGACTATTACGGATGTCTAGGGGTTTGGACGCAGACCGCAACCGGCGTTACTTTCCGTGTTAGAAATGGTGCGGCGGGAGCTCAGTCTTTTGCCTGCGGTATGCTCGCAATCGGACGGTGGTACTGATGCTCATTAAACTCAGCCCAATCATTCCGATAGCTCCTCAATCGTTGACTGTCTACAAGCAGGGCGACAGTTTGACCATCAATGGTTTGACACTGGATTTCTCGAAGTTGCCGGACGGTGCCACGCTGCCCGGTGAGGCTGCCCACTGCCCTTGGGTTATTGAAACAGTTGAGCGCGTGGCCGGGCAGTTGACCGTTGTCCTGCTGTTGCCAATTTCGATAGATGCGTCGGTAGATGCCTGCTTCCGGCGCGACATCGTTTCGCCGGCTGATGGCGTAGTCGCGCTGCCGATCCCTGATGCTGAACAGCCTGCGCCTGCTCAGGGCTACGCGGCTATCGACTGGAGCCAGGTTGTCACTGCTGAGGACAAGGCTCAAGCCACTATCGAACAGTTGCAGGCGACGGCCATGGCTGAGATTGCCCAACGCCGCGGGACGGCCGATGTGGCTATCGCTCCGCTGCAGGATGCAGTGGACCTGGACGACGCTACCCCGGCCGAGGCGGAGGCCCTAATAGCTTGGAAGCGCTACCGCGTAGCGCTCAACCGCCTGCAGGATCAACCCGACTACCCCAACGCGATCGACTGGCCAGCGCTGCCGGCCTGATCCACCACCTCACCCCCCCAATCCAACCGCCACCTGGCGGTATTTTTTTGGCTGGAGAAAACCATGCCTTTCATCGCCATCAATCTCAGCAACGCCTACGACGCCGAGAACAACACCCGATACGCCACTGTGGAAGAAGCGGACGCCCGCGCCCGGGCGGTCCTGAACCAGTTCCCTACTGCGCAGGTATTCACCGCTCAGGTGCTGAAGGATTACAGCGCCAAGGTTTCGATCACCGCGAAAGAGCCGGCTGAACTCGAGACCGCGCCGGCGCCTGAAGAACCTACCGCCTAACCCCTCTGCAACCAACCCAAGCCCGCCCAGTGCGGGCTTTTTTGTGCCTGGAGAAAACATGGCAAGACTCACCGAAGCCCAGGCCGGAGGCATGAATGTGCTCCGGTTTCTGGATCTGATCGCCTTCGCCGAGGGCACCCAATCCGTGAAGGGTAGCGACGACGGCTACAACGTCCTGTACGGCAAAGGCCTGTTTCAGGGGTATGCCGATCACCCTCGTCAGAAGATCACCCGGCTCTCCAACGGCAAGCCGATCACCAGTAGCGCTGCTGGTCGCTACCAGTTTCTCGCCGGCACGTGGGACGAACTGGTAAAGCGCTACGGATTCAAGGGGCGCTTTACGCCTGAGGCACAGGATTTGGCAGCCATCAAGCGGTTGGGAGAACGCGGCGCGCTTCATTTGATCAAGGATGGAAAGATCCGTGAGGCGATAGCCAAGTGCGCCAACGAATGGGCAAGTTTCCCGGGAAACAACTATGACCAGAATCCCAAAGCCATGAGTGCGCTGCTGGCTGAGTGGCAGAAGCTCGGTGGGGTTCTGGCGTGACCTGGCTCGGCGCGGTTCCGGCCTGGTGCTGGTGGCTGATCGCGCTGGTGTTGGTAGCCGGCGGCCAGCAGTACAGGGTCGTGCTTGCCGACGGTGCGGCGGCTGATGCCCGGGCGGAAACCGCCACAGCTGACAAGGCCCTGGCCGACTACCGACTGGAGGTCGCCGAACGCGACCGGCGAGCCTCCGCCCAGGCTAGGACCGAAGAACAGCGACGCCAGGCCGTGGCGGACGAGGAGGGTGAGAATGCACGACAACAACTGGAACTGGCCCAAGGTCGCGCCGCTGCTGCTGAGTCTGCTGCTGGTGGGCTGCGGGGCGAAATCGCCCGACTGCGTGCCGGCCGATCAGCAACATGCGGTGCCATCGCTGCCCAGCAGCGCCAGGCAGGAACCTCTGCCGTCGTGGTGCTCGGGGGATTGCTTGAAGACGCTGACCGAATGGCGGGAAGTTGCTCGGCAGCGCTTGAGCGAAGCCGAATAGCTGGGCTGGCGTGCGAGTCGATTGTGGATGGCATGAATCGAGACGCTGACCGGTGATTGCCTGAGGGCATTACGGCATATACGATACTGGTTTTACATACAGTACAGGCCATGCCACTCCCATACCCGAAAGCCTGGGTGGACGCCCTCGAAGACCGCGAGCCTCTGATCACCGATCCAGATGCGCGCATCGTCGTGCTCAGGCAGATGGCCTATGACTGCTACCGACGGCGCGAGGTGTCGTTCGAGGATATGGGCGACATGCTTGAACTGGCTGATGCGGCCTTGGACTGGGCGCGTATGGAACATGAGGAGGCCTGGGCGATTGGCCTGTTTGGCGACTACCCAGTGGATCATCCAGGCGGCGCGCAGGTGATAAAGGGCAGCGGACGGAGTCCGGCCTGTGAGTAGCTATATAAAGGAAGGGAAGTTGCCGGCAGAACGCCGTGGATGGGCAGATCAATGCTGCGTGAGATTTGCGTGACTCTTGGAAACACTTGAAAACACCTATGAGCAGTCGATTGCAGCGAGCGCCAAGGTTTATCCAACGTTTACAGGGGTTTTTGGTCTGCTGCACGCATGGGGTGCAAGGGGTCGAGTGTTCGAATCACTCCGTCCCGACCAAAAAACTCCAAGAAATCCAGTCACTTAGCGGTGACTGGATTTTTTTATGGGTTCTCATATTTCCTCGGGCTAGTGACTTTTCGAGTGACTCAGCCTTTTTCGTCATCCGATCCTCCTCTTCAGAATCGTAAGCACCGGCCCTCGTGAATCGGTAGGCGATACCTTGTTTGCCGCCTCTAACAACAGTAGGGCTCGCCATCGTCGACCACATCAAAGGTTGCGTCAGGAATGTCGGTCTTGTAGGTCCAGCTGTAGCCGTCCTCTTTGCACCAGTGCGCCTCGATGGGCTTGGCTGATTTCTGGCGGTGCACGTACTCGGCGATCTCCTCGTCGTCATCAAGGCAGTCGCGGTTAGGAAGCACGCCATCTGCGTCGACAAAGGCGGTCCCGCCGTATTGCGCCACAGAGGATCACCAGGCCCGAACTCTGGGCCGCAGCGAGTTGAGTATTCGAGGCCGTTCAGCTGGGCAGCCAGTTCTTCTTTAGTCATGGCAATAGCTCTCCATGCCCGCGCATGGCGGCGGGCTCGTGTGATTTAATCGGTGTTCAACAGGAGAATCGATATGGCCAACGAAACAAGAAAGCCGTGGGGCTACGCAGCTGTCACCCTGATACCAACTGGCGTCGGGTTCGCTTTCAGTGGGCTGATGACAAGCCAGCCTGCCTTCGTCTACAGCGGACTTGGCATGGCCATACCGGGTGCATTGCTAGCAGTGACGCACTTCTGGTCGGCACGCCGGCGGGGTTGAGTTGTAGGGAAAGGGGTTACCGGCACCGCCGCCATCGCAGAAGAAGTCCACCACGATCTCGTCGTCTCGCGGATCGAAGCCAAGACCGTACTGGGTTTTGAGCCGCCACAGCCTCCAATGGGTGACGGCCAGCTCCCGCACGACTACCCGCAGATGCTAAAACACATCCGCTTAACCCGACCCATTTGCGCGTGATCGGGGTCGAGTTTGAAGAGCACTATCACCTGAATGTGGTGACAGGTTGGGGCCAGTCCATGGAGCCCACTATCAAGCACCGAGACCTGCTGATCGTGAATATTCACGTACGCGAGTTTGTAGGCGACGGGATCTACTTATTCGTGTGGGATGATATCCTCTACATCAAGCGCCTACAGGTCGCCGATGAGGAGCACTACGAGATGATTTCGGACAATGCCAGGCACAAGGATCGGCTGATCCGCAGGGACATGACATACATCCAGGCTCGGGTGCTGCTGGTGTGGAATGCTTACCTGGTCTAGCCATGTGCCAAGCCAGGATCAGCCCTGCCCCACGGGGATGCGTAACTACGCAATACAACGGATTGCCCTTCCCTGAGTAGTGGCATATTGCTACATTACGCCTCGCAAATTCCCAAGGGGCAAAAGCCACAATGAAACATATGCTTTTCCTGGCGCTTATCACTGCGAGCGCTACGTTGACGGGTTGCGTTGTTCAAAGCACCTACAGCAAGACAATAGCCGTTACCAAAGATGCTGAAGGCAAAGTGCTGCAGACCGTTGAAACCGAGACCGTCGTACAGCCTGCACAAGGCTACCCGATGCGGCTACAGCTGATTAAAGGCATCCAGCCGAATTAATGCTTTGAGCCTGACTTATGCCCGCCGCGAGCGGGCTTTTTTACACCATTCGTCTATGCCAGCCCGCCCAGTGCGGGCTATTTTGTGCCTGGAGGAAACCTATGACTACACCATGCGGCGTCCGCAACGAGAACCCCGGCAACATCGATTACAACCCTCGCAACGTCTACTCAGTCGCTGTGAGAATGGGAAGATTTTGACCTGCCAGTCACAGCTAGATGAAAAGCACAATGTTTTCGTTCGTAGCTTCTGGAGCATCGAGGTCTGGATTTAAGTTTTAGTTTTTTGTGATGCGGATAGGGAAATAGTCTGAACTTCGTTGAACTGGAGGTTAGGGGTCGCCCCTTTTATGATTATTGTGGAGGCTAATTATGAAGAGTTCCGAATTTTTATCCCAGTGGGCAAGTTATGTTGTCTACATGTGCTAGCAGCTTCTCGTTTGCGTTATAAAGGTTCAGTGTATATGAGTGGCCGAGACTGCTCTCATCTAACGTATAGCGTCTTCCTGGTTTGAAATCGTTGTAGCTGATGTCAGCGTTGCATGTAGATCCGTTACTGTCACCATCCCCTTCAACGAATAGCGTCGCACCCAACGTATGTTTTCCTGTGGGTACTTCGAAGTAGCGCCCGTCGTTGAGCCGCTTGCCATCCAGACTTTCCGCCATCAAGGTAGTTGTTGGTTCCTCTTTCAGGCTTACCCAGGCCGCGTCCGAACTGGCTTTAGGCATTGGTCCGGCGCAGCCGCTAAGCACTCCGAGTACTCCGAGAAACGGTAACATCAACTTCCACTTAGTACTCATATTAGTCCGCATAAAACACCTTTGATTGCAGCTGTGAATGATTCGCATAGGATGCCAGCAACCCGCTTGGCTGCAAGTGAAGACGCTAGATGCTTTTCCTTAAAATACTTTAATGGAGGTTTAACCGACCCCCTAGTAAGTCCGTGGAAGACTGCGCACCGTTCAACTTTCAGGAGCATAGCATGCTCGCGCTGGTCAAAACGGCACTGCACAAACCATACACTTTCCTGGTGCTGGCGATCGTGATTTGCATCGTCGGTCCATTGGCGGCCGTGCGCACGCCGAGTGATGTTTTCCCGGACATCGGCATACCGGTCATTGCTGTGGTGTGGCAATACGCAGGGCTGGCGCCGGATGCCATGTCGGGCCGGGTCATCTACACCTACGAACGTGCCTTGAGCACCACGGTCAACGACATCGAACACATCGAGTCGCAGTCCTTGCCGGGCATGGGCATCGTCAAGATCTTCTTCCAGCCCAGCGTCGACATCCGCACGGCTAATGCCCAGGTCACCGCCGTTTCGCAGACCGTGCTCAAGCAGATGCCGGCGGGCATCACGCCGCCGTTGATCCTCAACTACAGCGCCTCGACCGTGCCCATTCTGCAGATGGCGTTCTCCAGCCCGACGCTGTCCGAGGCACGCATCCGCGACCTGGTGCAGAACAGCATCCGCTTGCCACTGACTTCGGTGCCGGGCCTGTCGATGCCGACCCCCATGGGTGGCAAGCAGCGCCAGATCACCCTCGACCTCGACCCCCAGGCCCTGGCCGCCAAGGGGCTGTCGGCCCAGGACGTGGCCAACGCGCTGGCCGCGCAGAACCAGATCATTCCGGTGGGCACGGCGAAGATCGGCCGCAACGAATTCACCGTGCTGCTGAACAACAGCCCCCGCGCCATCGATGAACTCAACGACCTGCCGGTCAAGGTGGTCGACGGCGCGCAGATCACCATTGGCCAGGTGGCCCACGTGCGTGACGGCGCACCGCCGCAGACCAACATCGTGCGCGTCGATGGCCGCCGCGCGGTGCTGATGCCGGCGCTGAAGAACGGCAACAACTCGACCCTGTCGATCGTCGACGGCATTCGCAGCATGCTGCCGCGCATCAACGAAACCCTGCCGCCTGAGCTCAAGACCTCGCTGCTCGGCGATGCCTCGACGGTGGTCAAGGCGTCGGTCGACAGCGTCGCCCGGGAGGGCATCATCGCCGCGCTGCTGACCAGCGCCATGATCCTGCTGTTCCTCGGCAGCTGGCGCTCGACACTGATCATCGCCGCCTCGATCCCGCTGGCAGTGCTGTCGGCGATCGCCTTGCTGGCGGTCAGCGGGCAGACCCTCAACGTGATGACCCTGGGGGGCCTGGCGCTGGCGGTGGGCATCCTGGTCGACGACGCGACAGTGACCATCGAAAACATCAACTGGCACCTCGAACAAGGCAAGACGGTCAGGCATGCGATCCTTGATGGCGCCAAGCAGATCGTCGGCCCTGCGTTCGTGGCGCTGTTGTGCATCTGCGTTGTATTTGTTCCGATGTTCATGCTCCAGGGCATCGCCGGGTACTTGTTCCGGCCCATGGCATTGGCAGTGATGTTCGCCATGGGGAGCTCTTTTATTCTGTCGCGCACTTTGGTGCCGACCCTGGCCATGTTCCTGCTCAAGCCGCACCGGGTGGAGCAGGGCGAGGGGCGGCACCCGGAGGACGCGTACCTCAACCACTACGAAGGCGACAAGTCGGCCAACCCGCTGGTGCGCCTGCAGGCCGGTTTCGAGGCGGGCTTCTCGCGCCTGCGCGATGGCTACCAGGGCCTGCTGGAACTGGCCCTGGCCAAGCGCAAGCGCTTCCTGCTGGGCTTTCTCGCCTGCGTGCTGGCCAGCTTCGCGCTGCTGCCGACCTTGGGTGAGGACTTCTTCCCCGAGACCGACGCCGGGGCCATGGCCCTGCATGTACGCCTGCCGCTGGGCACGCGCATCGAGGAAAGCGCGGCGGCCTTCGACCGTATCGAAAGCCGTATCCGCGAGGTGCTGCCGGCCGACCAGGTGGACTCGATCATCGACAACATCGGCCTGCCCATCAGTGGCATCGACATGGCCTACAACACCAGCGGCACGGTCGGCCCCCAGGATGGCGACATCCAGGTCTCGCTCAAACCCGGCCACGGCCCGACCGCCGATTACGTGAAGCGCCTGCGCGAGGTGCTGCCGGACAGCTTCCCCGGCACCACCTTCGCCTTCCTGCCCGCGGACATCAGCAGCCAGATCCTCAACTTCGGCTCGCCGGCGCCGCTGGATGTGAAAGTCTCCGGCCCGAATGATGCCGCCAACCGCGCCTATGCCGCCGAGCTGATGCGCCGCCTGCAGCACATACCGGGCATCGCCGACCTGCGCCTGCAGCAATCGGAAAGCTACCCGTCGTTGCAGGTCAACGTCGACCGAAAGCGCGCCGCCGAACTGGGCATCACCGAGCGTGACGTCACCAGCAGCCTCGGTGCCTCGTTGGCCGGTACCTCGCAGACCGCGCCGACCTACTGGCTGAACCCGGCCAACGGCGTGTCCTATTCGGTGGTCGGCTCGACCCCGCAGTACCGCATGAGCAGCATCGCCCAGCTGGAGGCGCTGCCGATCACCGGCAGCAACGGCCACACCGCCGTGCTCGGCGGCATCGCCAGCCTGGCGCGGACCGACACCGCCGACGTGGTCAGCCATTACAACATCACCCCGACCCTGGACCTGTACGCCAACGTCCAGGGCCGTGACCTGGGCGGCATTGCGGCGGACATCCAGCACGCCATCGACGACACCGCGCAGCTGCGCCCGAAAGGCGCGACCGTGAGCCTGCACGGCCAGATCACCGCGCTGCACGAAGCCTTCCACGGCCTGGGCCTCGGCCTGCTGGGCGCGGTGGTGCTGATCTACCTGCTGATCGTGGTCAACTTCCAGTCCTGGGTCGACCCGTTCGTGATCATCACCGCGCTGCCCGCCGCGCTGGCTGGCATCGTCTGGATGCTGTTCGTCACCGGCACCACGCTGTCGGTGCCGGCGCTCACCGGGGCGATCCTGTGCATGGGCGTGGCCACGGCCAACTCGGTGCTGGTTGTCAGCTTCTGCCGCGAGCGCCTGGCCGAGCACGGCGATGCCCTGAAGGCCGCCATGGAGGCCGGCTTCACGCGATTCCGGCCGGTGCTCATGACCGCCCTGGCGATGATCATCGGCATGCTGCCGCTGGCCCTGTCCCAGGAGCAGAACGCCCCCTTGGGCCGTGCGGTGATCGGCGGCCTGATCGTCGCCACCTGCGCCACCTTGTTGTTCGTCCCCGTCGTGTTCAGCCTGGCCCACCGCCGCTCTACCCCTCACGCTGTCGTTGGAGAAAACCTGCATGCCTAGCCGTTCCGTAGCTGATCGTCGGCGCCTGAAGCTCATGGGAGGCGCCGGCCTGGGCCTGGCGGTCCTGGTCGTCGCGCTGGGGGTGAATGCCCGTCACCACCAGGCCGCAGCCGTGCAGGCCTGGACCGAAAGCAGGGCGACCCCGGCGGTGGTGACCTTCAACCCCTCGATGAATGCCGCCGGCGAAACCCTGAGCCTGCCCGCCCACCTGCAAGCCTGGAACATGGCCCGGGTCAACGCCCGGGTCAGCGGTTACCTGAAGAGCTGGCAGGCGGACATCGGCACCCCGGTCAAGGCCGGCCAACCGCTGGCGGAGATCGACAGCCCTGAGCTCGACCAGCAACTGGCCCAGGCCAAGGCCACGCTGGCCCAGCACCAGGCCAGCGCGTCGCTGGCGCAGAGCACCGCCGCGCGCTGGCAGCACCTGTTCGCCAGCCACTCGGTGTCGCGCCAGGAGGTCGACGAGAAGGTCGCCGCGGCAGCCGTGGCCAGTGCCGATGCCGAGGCGGCGCAAGCCAACTACGCGCGGCTCAAGGACCTGGCCGCGTACAAGGTCATCCGTGCCCCGTTCACCGGCACCATCACTGCCCGCCACGCGCAGATCGGCCAGCTGATCAAGGCCGACAGCGACAACGCCACCTCGCTGTTCGACATCGCCGACACCCGCCGCCTGCGCCTCTACGTGCCGGTGCCGCAAAACTACGCCAGCCAGATTTTGCCCGGCATGCAGGTGCAACTGTCGGTGCCGGAGCACCCCGGCCAGCATTACATGGCGGCCTTGATGGGCACTTCGACAGCGGTCGACCAGACCTCGGGCACGCTGCTGGCCCAGTACGCGGTGGAGAACGCCAGCGGCGCCTTGCTGCCAGGTGACTACGCCAGCGCCCGCATCACGCTGCGCAGCGATGCTACGGCGGTAAGCATCCCGTCCAGCGCGTTGATTTTCCGCGCGCAGGGTCCGCAGGTGGCGGTGCTCGACACCCAGAGCCGCGCGCACCTGCGCAGCATCCATATTGCCCAGGACCTGGGCAGCACATTGATCGTCGACCGTGGCCTGGGCCTGAAGGACCAGGTGGTGGACAACCCGCCCGACGCCCTGCGTGACAACGAGGCGGTGCGCAGCGTGACCCCGGGAGGTGCCCATGCGCCCTCGGTTTAAGCGCGCCGGGCTGGCGCTGTGCCTGATGTTGCAAGGTTGCTCGCTGGCGCCGCATTACCAAGCGCCTGTGGTCGGCTTGCCGGCCCATTACGGTGAGCGGGTAGGCGATTGGCAAATGATCGATGGCAAAGGGCATCTGCCCGAGCAGTGGTGGACCCTGTTCGCCGATAAGCGCCTCGATGCACTCCAGGCACGACTGCTGGCCTCGAACCCGAACCTTGCTGCGGCAGTGGCCCATAACGACGCGGCGGCGGCCTATGCCCAGGGCCTGCACGGCGGGCTATGGCCGCAGGCCGGCGCGAGTGCCACGCCGCTGCGCCAGCGCCAGTCGGACCACCGGCCATTGCGCGGTGATACCCAGCCGTCAATCTACAACAGCGATACCGCCAGCCTGAGCCTGAGCTTCGACCTCGACCTGTGGGGCAAACTGCGCAACCAGGTGGCAGCCGGCGACGCCACGGCGCAGGCCTCGGCGGATGAGCTGGCCGGCGCGCGGCTGAGCCTGCAACGGCAGCTGGCGGTGCTGTACGTGAGGGCCCGCGGCCTGGATGCCCAACGGCAGTTGCTCGACAGCGCGGTGAACGACCGTGCCCAGCTGCTGGCACTGATCCAGCAGCGCTTCGAGGGCAACATCGCCTCCGAGCTGGACCTGGACCGGGCGGCGGCCAGGCTGTCGGAGGCAAAGGCCGCGCGGGACGATGTGGTTGCCCAGCGCACCCTGGCACAGCATGCGCTGGCCGAGCTGGTAGGCGCATTGCCCGGTGATTTTTCGTTGGCGCCGGACCCGACACCGGTCACTGCGCCAGAGGTGCCGACCGACCTGCCCGGCAAGCTGCTGTTGCAGCGCCCGGACGTCGCCGCGGCCGAGCGCCGGGTATTTGCCGCCAACGCCAATATTGGTGTGGCGCGGGCCGCCTGGTACCCGGACTTCAGCCTGACCGGCATGCTCGGCGGGCAGACCCAGGGCACCGGCAATCTGCTGGCGGCGGCCAACCGCTACTGGGCGATTGGCCCGGTGCTGCAGCTGCCGCTGTTCGACGGTGGACGACGCTCGGCGGACGAGCGCCGGGCCAAGGCCGAATTCGAGGCAGCGGCGGCCGAGTACCACGGCAAGGTGCTGCTGGCCGTGCGCGAGGTCGAGGACAGCCTGGCGCAGGTGCGTGACCTGGCGCAGGAGGCGGGTGATGTGGGGCAGGCGGCGCAGGTGTCGGGGCGTGCCGAGCAGATTGCCCTTGAGAGCTATCGTCAGGGGGCGGTGAGTTTGCTCGATGTGCTGACGGCGCAGATTGATGCGTTGCAGGAGAAGCAGAAGTTGCAGGAGCTGCAAACACGGCAGCTTGAGGCACGCATAGGGTTGATGGTGGCGCTTGGCGGTGGTTGGAGTATTCCAGAGGGGCGACTTCACCGAGGATGACTCAACCCTGCTTATCCCACAGCAAGCGGGCGGAAGCCGGAGGATAAGCTGCAGTCAGCGAATTCTCACTGAGCTAAAATTGCTACGCTTCCGCCATAATATTTCATTAAAGCCCTGGCTTTTCAGGGCTTCGTTGTGTCTGATAGCTTTCAGCCCATACCCTAGGCTCTGTACGAAATCCCGAGAAACCCGATCGCCGCGCCTCGGGAGCTGAGATTTTGTAGAGTGCCCGCCATCTACGGAAAGGAATTCTGTGATGGCAAAGCGTTATGAACTCTCGGACGAGGCCTGGGATGTGGTCTCCGATCTCTTCATCGAAACCCATGGCCGGGGCCGGCCGCGCCTGAGCGACCGCCTGATGCTCGATGGCGTACTCTGGGTGCTCTGCTCGGGTGCTGCGTGGCGAGATTTGCCAGATCGATTTGGCCCGTGGTCAACGGTGTATCAACGGTTCCGAGGTTGGCGAAACCAGGGGACATTCGATCAGATGCTCAAACGCTTGCAG
>NZ_JBIVXJ010000008.1:191598-238290 GCF_044769185.1 Pseudomonas sp. NPDC090592 | reverse complement strand
GCTACAACGGCTATGAAACACCGGTAGCCATGGAGGAAAAGCTCAAAGCGGCGGCATAAACCTTAATCGGTGTCCAAAATTACTTGACCAGATCACCTTGTGTCGCGACAGGGCTGCACAGCAGCTCCGGCAATTTGCGCACCTGTGCTGAAATCCCGGGGCTGCTGCGCAGCCCTATCGCGACACAAGGCCGCTCCTACAGGAGACCGCGCCAGCCTTGAGAAATGTGTCAGGCAGTTGCCTTACGCCCATTTCGGATTTTTCTGTCTATATGACAAATAGCGTTGTGTCGCTTTGCTCCATTAAACTCAAAGCCCCCTCCCCCGGAAGGTTTCACCCATATGGAAATGCAATGGTGGATCTGGCTGGTCTTCGGCATCGCGCTGATCCTGCTCGAACTGGTCCTGCCGACGTTCTTCATCCTCTGGTTCGGCATCGGTGCCGTGCTGGTCTCGCTCATCTCCCTGGCCGCCCCCAGTCTGCAACTGGACATGCAGGTGCTGTTGTGGGTGTTGCTGTCGTCGGTCACCACCGCGTGCTGGTTCAAGCTGTTCCGGCGCAAACAGCCGGATGTGCGCTGGACAGCCGACAGCGTGATCGGCGAAGTCGGCTTGCTGACTGCCGGCGTTTCGGAGTTCCAGAAAGGCCGGGTGCGCTTCCAGAAGCCGATCCTGGGTAACGAAGAATGGACCTGCATCGCCGACAGCGAGATCCCGGCCGGCGAGCGGGTGCGCCTTACTGCCATCGAGGGGAACACCGCCCGCGTCATCCGGGCCTGAACCTGCACTAAAAGGAATTTAGCATCATGACCAGCCTCATCGTCGTCGCGGCCATCGCCCTGTTCGTCCTGATCACCGTGTTCAAGGGGGTGCGTATCGTGCCCCAGGGCGAGGAATGGATCGTCGAGCGCCTGGGCCGCTACCACAGCACCCTGAAGCCCGGCCTGAACATCCTCATTCCGTACATGGATGTGGTCGCCTACCGCCTGCCCACCAAGGACATCATCCTGGATGTGCAACAGCAGGAAATCATTACCAGGGACAACGCGGTGATCGTCGCCAACGCCCTGTGCTTCGCCAAGGTGGTGGACCCGCAGAAGGCCTCCTATGGCGTACAGAACTTCTCGTTCGCCGTCACCAGCCTGACCATGACCTCGCTGCGCGCCATTGTCGGTGCCATGGACCTGGACGAAGCGCTGTCCAGCCGCGAGCAGATCAAGGCTCGCCTGCGCGACGCAATGTCCGAGCAGACCGAAGACTGGGGCGTGACCGTGCGCTCGGTGGAAATCCAGGACATCAAGCCTTCGGAAAACATGCAACTGGCCATGGAACGCCAGGCTGCCGCCGAGCGGGAGCGCAAGGCAGACGTGACCCGCGCCGAAGGGGCCAAGCAAGCGGCGATCCTTGAAGCAGAAGCGCGCTTGCAAGCGGCCAGGCTGGATGCCGAAGCACAGATAAGCCTGGCCGAGGCCTCGGCGCGGGCGATTTCGCTGGTGAAGGAAGCGGTGGGCAACGAGACGGTGCCGGCCATGTACCTGCTGGGTGAGCGCTATGTCGGGGCCATGGAGAGCCTGGCGGGCAGCAGCAATGCCAAGGTGGTGGTGTTGCCGGCGGACCTGCAGGAGACCGTGCGTGGGCTGATGGGGCGTGGCAAGGCTTGAGAATGCCGGGGGGCGCTTTGCGCCCCTATCGCGACACAAGGCCGCTCCCACAAGAGTACGCGTATCCCTGTGGGAGCGGCCTTGCGTCGCGATTGGGCTGCAACGCAGCCCCCGAAACCAGCATGACCTGCGTCACTTCACCGCACCCCGCCATTTTTACCTATACTCCGCCTTACAATACCCACCACGATTCCTGACCGGATCTCTCCATGCCCCCACGTCGGCACATTGCCTGGATAGCCTGCCTAGCAGTGCTGTTCAACCTGCTGGCCATGCCGCTGGCCTCTGCCGTGCCCAAGGGCCCGGCCGAGCAGCTGCTGTGGGGGGCTTTTTGCTCAAGCATGGCCAACAAGGCCAAGGTCGATGTCCAGGCCCTGGCCAAGATCGACCTCGGCCCGCAAGGCGACGACAGCGCCAGCATGATGAACTGCTGGTGCTGCTCGGGCGCCGCACCGCTGCTGGCCCTGCCCGGCTACCCACCGCAGTTGCACAACCCGCCGACACTGCTCGCCGGGCGGCTGCCGCCACCTGCCGACTACCAAACCACGCCGCGCCATTTATGGCCTGCGCTCAACCCCCGTGCCTCTCCGCTGGCCTGAGTTCATCACGCTGTCTGCCTGAACCTGAACAGAACGGAGATTCACCATGCTCAAGCACGCCCTCGTCATGGCCGCCCTGCTGCTGCCCGGCGCCTTTGCCAATGCCCACGAATACAGCGTGGGTGACCTGCACATCGCTCACCCCTGGTCGCTGCAGCTACCCCCTAACGCGCCCAATGTCGCCGCCTATTTCGTGGTGCACAACAACGGCAAGGCCGATGACCGCCTGCTGAGTGTCGACAGCCCCATCAGCGATGACGCCCAGCTGCACGAGCATGCCATGAGCGCCAGCGGGGCCATGAAGATGCAGCAAGTGCCTGACGTGGTGGTGCCTGCCGGCAAAGACCTGACCTTCGCCCCCAGCGCCTACCATGTGATGCTGATGCAACCCAAGGACCGCAGCCTGCTGGTCGACGGCAAGCGCTTCCCGTTGACCCTGCACTTCGAAAAGGCCGGCGACATCACCGTCGAAGTGGCCGTGCAGAAGCAGGCGCCAACGGACCAGCCGCAAGCCCACGATCACGCGCACTGACACCTGCTGACAGGCACTCGCCATGAGCCTGCCGCGCAACAGCATCAGCCGTACCACCCGCCCTGACCGCAGGCGCGCCGGTGGCGGATGGCTGAGCCTGTTCGCCATGTGGATGATCTTCATCGGCCCGCTGATTTCCCAGTCGATGCCGATGGACCACCACGCCGGCATGAGCATGCCGATGGACATGCCAATGGCCGCTGCCCATCAGCATGGCGGCGACACCCATCACGGCCACGGCGGCGATGGCCAGCTGCATGTGATGTGGGAAAAGTGCGGTTACTGCAGCCTGTTGTTCAACTGCCCGGCCCTGCCCCAGGCCCTCAGCCCGCTCAGTGCCGGCAGCGTAATCCCCACCAGCCACCTGCTTGCGCCAACGCACCAGGGCCATGCCCGGCAGGCTGTATTCCCCGGTGCGCGCAGCCGCGCTCCGCCTTCCTCGATCTACGTCTGAAAGTACATTTTGCGCACGAAGCCAGGAGGCTTCGCGCTAACTCATGACTGATCGACTGGAATCATTATGTCCGGCTGCACCCCTGTTTTCGCCTTGTCCCTGCGAGGGACCATCGCCGCCGTGTGCGGCTCGCTGCTCGCGCCCGTAGCCCTGGCCGCCGACCCTGGCCATGAAGGCCATGCGCACGACGCACCCGAGCTGAGCCCGACGGTGATCACCGCCGTGGCGCCGAGTTCGCCGCTGACCGTGGTCACCAACCCGAAAGACCCGCGCCAGCCCGTGCCGGCCAGCGACGGCGCCGACTACCTGAAGACCATCCCCGGCTTCTCGGCGATCCGTGCCGGCGGCACCAACGGCGACCCGGTGTTGCGTGGCATGTTCGGCTCGCGCCTGAACATCCTCACCAACGGCGGCCTGATGCTGGGCGCCTGCCCCAACCGCATGGACGCCCCCACCTCGTACATTTCACCGGAAACCTACGACCGCCTGACCGTGATCAAGGGCCCGCAAAGCGTGATCTGGGGGCCGGGCGGCTCGGCAGGCACCATCCTCTTCGAGCGTGAACCGGAGAAGTTCGGCACCCTCGGCAGCAGGGTGAACGCCAGCCTGCTGGCCGGTTCCAACGGCCGCTTCGACAAGGTGCTGGATGCCGCTGCCGGCAACAGCCAGGCCTATGCCCGCTTCGTCGGCAACCAGTCCCGCTCGGATGACTACCACGACGGCAACAACGACACCGTGCCGTCGCGCTGGGAAAAATGGAACGGCGATGTCGCCCTCGGCTGGACGCCAGACCAGGACACCCTGGTGGAGCTCACCGCCGGCAAGGGCGATGGCGAGGCCCGCTATGCCGGGCGCGGCATGGACGGCTCGCAGTTCAAGCGCGAAAGCCTGGGCCTGCGCTTTGAAAAGTCCAACCTCGGCGAGGTGCTGGACAAGGTCGAAGCGCAGGTTTACTACAACTACGCCGACCATGTGATGGACAACTACAGCCTGCGCACGCCCTCGGGCAGCGGCATGATGGGCATGCCGATGGTGAGCAACGTCGACCGCCGCACAATGGGGGCACGCATCAAGGCCACCTGGCGCTGGGCCGACGTACAACTGATCAGCGGCATCGACGCGCAAACCAATGAGCATCGCCAGCGCGGCGGCATGGGCGTGGACGCGCACAAGGGCCAGGCCTGGACCAAGGACGCCGACTTCCACAACTACGGCGCCTTCAGCGAACTGACCTGGTACGTCAGCGGTGAAGACCGGCTTATTACCGGTGCCCGCCTGGACCGTGCCTCAGCCCGCGACTTCCGGGTGGCCAGCGCCACCAGTGGCGACACCCGCGCCGATACCCTGCCCAGCGGCTTCGTCCGCTACGAGCACGACCTGGCAGCCATCCCGGCCACCACCTACATCGGCCTCGGCCATGCCCAGCGCTTCCCCGACTACTGGGAGCTGTTCTCGCCCAAGCTGGCACCGCCCGGGGCGGCCAACGCGTTTGACGGTATCAAACCGGAGAAGACTACCCAGCTCGACTTCGGCATCCAGTACCGCACCGAACGCCTGGAAGCCTGGGCTTCGGGCTATGTGGGGCAGATCCGTGACTACATCCTGTTCGACTACCGCACCGGCATGATGGGCATGAGCACCTCGCAGGCTCAGAACATCGACGCCCGCATCATGGGTGGCGAACTGGGCGCGGCCTACCAGCTGAGCGAAAACTGGAAGGCCGACGGCACGCTGGCCTACGCTTGGGGCAAGAACAGCAGTGATGGCAAAGCGCTACCGCAAATGCCACCCCTGGAAAGCCGCCTGGGCCTGACCTACAGCCGCGATGTATGGAGCGTCGGCGCCCTGTGGCGGCTGGTAGCGGCGCAGAACCGCATCGCCGAAAACCAGGGCAACGTGGTCGGCAAGGACTACGAAAAAAGCGCCGGCTTCGGCGTGTTCTCGCTCAACGGCGCCTACAAGGTGAGCAAAAACCTCAAGCTCAGCGCGGGGGTCGACAACCTGTTCGACAAAACCTACGCCGAGCACTTGAACCTGGCCGGGAACGCCGGGTTCGGCTACCCGGCTACCGATCCACAGCCGGTGAACGAGCCAGGCAGGACCTTCTGGACCAAGGTCGATTTCAGCTTCTGACAACAACAACGGGCGCAGCTTCGGTTGCGCCCATCTGCTGGTCAAACAGGAGGTTCCCATGAGAGGAACACGCAGCAATTTCTATAACCTGGCCTGGCGTTGGCATTTCTATGCGGGGCTGTTCGTGGCGCCGTTCATGAGCCTGCTGGCAATCACCGGGATCATCTACCTGTTCAAGCCACAACTCGACCCGCTGTTGTACCGCGACCTGATGGTGGTCGAAGCGGGCCACCACCGACAGGGCGCCGATGCGATGCTGGCCGAAGTGCGCCAGGCCTACCCCAAGGGCCACGTTGGCCAGTACCTGCCGCCGCTGAACGCCGAGCGCAGTGCGCAGTTCGTGGTGCATGACGGCGGGCGCGAACTGAACGTGTTCGTCGACCCTTACAGCGGCAAGGTCCTCGGTGAGCAGGACGGCAAGCAGAACCTGCAGGCCATCGCCCGTGCGCTGCATGGCGAACTGATGGTCGGCACAGTCGGTGATCGCCTGGTGGAACTGGCGGCTGGCTGGGGCATCGTGCTGGTAGTGTCGGGCCTTTACCTGTGGTGGCCACGCGGGCGCAATGGTGCTGGCGTGCTGTGGCCACGGTTCGCGGCGAAGGGTCGGTTGTTCTGGCGCGACCTGCACGCGGTGACCGGCTTCTGGGGTTCTGCCCTGCTGTTGCTGATGCTGGTCAGCGGCATGACCTGGACCGGCATGTGGGGCAAGCAGTACGCCGATCTGTGGAACCGCTTCCCGGCGGCCATGTGGAATGACGTGCCCAAGTCGGACCAGCAAGCGCGCGAACTGAACAGCGCGCACCGCCAGACCGTGCCGTGGGCGATGGAGAACACGCCGATGCCGCAATCCGGTGCGCATGCCGAACATGCCGGGCATCACATGATGGACAGTGCACCCGCTGCGCCTCAGGTGAGCCTGCAGCAGGTGGAAGACATCGCCACCTCGCGCCAGATCGAACCGGGCTACAGCATCACTGCGCCGACCACGGCCGAAGGCGTTTACACCATCGCCGTGTTCGCCGATGACCCGCGCAATGACGCCACCCTGCATGTCGACCAGTACACCGGCAAGGTGCTGGCGGATGTGCGCTGGCAGGACTACAGCACGGTGGCTCGCGCCACCGAACTGGGCGTGATGTTGCACGAGGGCAAGATGTTCGGGCCGTTGAACCAGATCATCATCCTGCTGGTGTGCCTGATGATCCTGCTGGGCTCGGTGAGCGGGCTGGTGATGTGGTGGAAGCGCCGCCCCGAAGGCGGCCTGGGCGTGCCGCCGCTGCGCCACGACCTGCCGCGCTGGAAGGCGGCGGTTGGGGTGATGCTGGTGCTGGGGGTGATGTTCCCGCTGGTGGGGGTGTCGATGGTGGTGATGTGGGTGGTGGATAGCCTGGTGGTGCGACGCCGCCGGGTCGTGGCCAACGCTTGATATCTGCACTGGCTTCTTCGCGGGCTTGCCCGCTCCCACAGGATTGCGTTGCCCTCAGGCTTTGCGCAGTACCTGTGGGAGCGGGCAAGCCCGCGAAGAGGCCAGCACAGGCGAAATGCTGCTACCCAAAAGTAGAGTCGATCTGTCGCGCCCCGAACTGGAACGCGCGTGTTAGCCTAGCCGGCTACCTCTGACAAGAAGACTGACCTCTACAAGGGAATGCAGCCTATGACGCAAACCTCACCCACACCACCCGATGAGCAGCACCTGCAACGCAACCTGACCAACCGCCACATCCAGCTGATCGCCATCGGTGGCGCGATCGGTACCGGTCTGTTCATGGGCTCGGGCAAAACCATCAGCCTGGCCGGGCCATCGATCATCTTCGTCTACATGATCATCGGCTTCATGCTGTTCTTCGTCATGCGCGCCATGGGCGAACTGCTGCTGTCGAACCTCAACTACAAGTCGTTCATCGACTTCTCCGCCGACCTGCTCGGCCCCTGGGCCGGTTACTTCACCGGCTGGACCTACTGGTTCTGCTGGGTGGTCACCGGCATTGCCGACGTGGTCGCCATCGCAGCCTATACGCAATTCTGGTTCCCCGACCTGCCGCAGTGGATACCGGCGCTGACCTGCGTGGGGTTGCTGCTGTCGCTGAACCTGGTCACGGTGAAAATGTTCGGCGAAATGGAGTTCTGGTTCGCCCTGGTCAAGATCATCGCCATCCTCGGCCTGGTCGCCACCGGCCTGTACATGGTCATTACCGGTTTCACCTCGCCCAGCGGGCGCACCGCACAGCTGGCCAACCTGTGGAATGACGGCGGCATGTTCCCCAACGGCCTGATGGGCTTCTTCGCCGGGTTCCAGATTGCCGTGTTCGCCTTCGTCGGCATCGAGCTGGTGGGCACCACCGCCGCCGAAGCAAAGAACCCGGAGCGCACCCTGCCGCGGGCGATCAACTCGATCCCGATCCGCATCATCGTGTTCTATGTGCTGGCGCTGATCGCGATCATGGCGGTGACGCCGTGGCGCGACGTGGTACCGGGCAAGAGCCCGTTCGTCGAGCTGTTCGTACTGGCGGGCCTGCCGGCAGCGGCGAGCATCATCAATTTCGTGGTGCTGACCTCGGCGGCCTCGTCGGCCAACAGTGGCGTGTTCTCCACCAGCCGCATGCTCTACGGCCTGTCGCAGGAAGGTGACGCACCCAAGGCGTTCGAGAAGCTGTCGAGCCGCTCGGTGCCGGCCAACGGCCTGTACTTCTCCTGCACCTGCCTGCTGCTGGGTGCGGTGCTGATCTACCTGGTGCCGAACGTGGTCGAAGCGTTCACCTTGGTGACCACGGTTTCGGCGGTGCTGTTCATGTTCGTCTGGACGCTGATCCTGTTGTCGTACCTGAAGTACCGCAAAAACCGCGCGGCACTGCACCAGGCGTCGAAGTACAAGATGCCGGGCGGGCGCTTCATGTGCTACGTGTGCCTGGTGTTCTTTGCCTTCATCCTGGTGTTGTTGAGCCTGGAGGCAGATACCCGCTCGGCGCTAGTCGTCACGCCTGTCTGGTTCTTGCTGCTGGCAGTGACCTATCAGGGCGTACGTAGCCGCCGTCATCCGCGTTCGGCTGTGCGTAACGGCTGACTCTGCTGGGGGCTGTTATGCAGCCCATCGCCGCGGTTCGTCGCCACGACAAGCCAGGCTCCCACAGGTAAAGTACAGGGCTTGAGGCCTATGCGCTCGGTGTGGGAGCTGGCTTGCCGGCGATGGGCCGCACCGCGGCCCCGGGGTTTTAGCCTTGTTCCAACCCTTCTAACACGGCCTCAGCCAGTGCCAAGCCTTTCTCCAGCGAGTTTTCCGTAGCCGTTAGCAAATTGCGCAACGGCTCTCCCGCCTTCTCCAAGGCCACAGCATTTGTCTCGTACGCCGCCTTCAACGCCGCCACGGCACACACCAGCGCATCCTCGCTATCGACACCCTCACGCACCGCAAGTATTGGGGCGTGGGCGTGATTGCAGGTGCCGAAGTGGGAACTGGCGGTAACTGGACGGGCTTTGCGGGGCGTGATGTTGACCAGCGATTCCTGGCTCATGGCTGCACCTCCCGATGAAAGGTGGCGACTTCAACACATACGAACGGTGGATCTGGAACGATCTTCTTGCGCATGGTGCGTTTCCTTGCGGCCTTCTGAAGTGTATCTCCGTGCCCACACGCCAATATGGGTGGACGGAGCCGTGCGGGTTGGCGTGCCGGTCAGAAGGCCCGGTGAGCCCGAAGGCTCCCACACACGGCTCCGCCCATAACGGGTGCAACCATGCAGGACACAACTATCGCAAGTGCGATGTGTCCGGTTCTGACAACGGGACGCCAATCCCGTACCGCAGAAACTACTGCGGTGCGGCACGGTACTCAAGTGCCGCTTATGTGTCAAAACTCTTCAGCTGTGCCGCATCGCCTGCCGCACCTGCGTTGCGGCATTCGTCCTGCCTCGACCTGATATTTTTGCCAGTTGTGACCTCCCCACCTTAGCCCTCAAATACTCCCAGACCGCGATGTATGGCAATGACCATCCTCATCCAGCAGGGAGCACGCCCGCATGACCGAGCAAGCCGCTACCGCCCACACCTACGCCAAGCTCTTCCCCGAACAGTTGGCCAACCCGTGCAGCCCCGATGCGCCCGAATCGAACACCGGGCCCATCGCCTATCTGCACGCCCTCTACCAAAAGGCCCTGGAAATGGAGGCGGCCAGTACGGACACCAGCCGCCTGACACTGGCGCAACGGCGCCCGGACATCGGCGCACTGCTGCTCGATCCCGGCAAACTGGAACACCCCGTCAGCGCGCTGACCCTGGCCATTCGCGCCCTCACGTACCATGCTCAGGACCGTGCCGGGGCAACGGCTTACTTGCCCGAGGTACTGGCCAGCGCAGGCCAGCATGCCCACCTGCCGTTCAACTATGCCCACGAGCAAGTCAAGGCAGTGCTCTCGTACAAGCGCATTCCCTACTTCGAACTGCTACAGCAAACGCAATACAGCTACCCCAGCTTCTGCTACGAAGGGTTTCGCAGCGATGAGCTGCGCCAGGTCATGCGTAACGCCAGTGGCTTCAGCCCCGCCCTGCAAGCCTTGCTACTGGAAGAAAAGCCCTTGCGCGCGACCGGCAACGAATGGCGTCAGTGGTACGGTATGGCCGATATCGACGCCAAAAAGGCCATTGCTTCGTTGCTCGATGTCGAAACATTCGGCCGCCGAACCGGGCTGAGCTTCGAGCAGATACTGGAAATGCTGGCCGTGGCCGGGATCGATGACAATGCTGCGGCCAGCTACAGCCTGGTGCGCAGCTCCAATGCCTACCGCCCCACCGGCAAGCCTGTACTGGACAAATTCCATTACGGCGCGGCATACATCAATGCGCGCCGAAAAACGCCACTCACGATCAAGGATGCCCTGGCCGGGGCGGGTATCAAACCGCGGTTTGACTCAATGGATTACGACTGCCTGTCGCGCATGTACCAGATGATCCACCTGCAACGGGCGCTGGCGCTGCCATTCAAGGACGTCGACCTGCTGTTGACGTCAATCCTGCGTGCCGAAGGTCAGTTCGGCAACTGGCACCTGTCGCCATCCACTATCCGTGCCATGGGGGTTTTCCGTTACCTGAACGAGGCCTACGGCATAAACGCCGAACAGTTCGCCGCCCTGGTGTGTGAAATCAACCCGTTTGCGGTTGGCGAGCAAGCACCGATGCTCGACCGGGTACTCGATGGCCCAGGTGCCGGCCAGCTCGACACACCCAACCCACTGATCCTCGACGATCGCGTATTCGACCCGGCCGATGGCCAGGACGGCCAGTTCAAGGTCGTGCCAGCACTGGCCAAGGCCTTGGGCGTGGATGAGCAGGCAACCTTGGTGTACCTCGCGCAGGTCAAGCAGGCGCAAGGGCTGAAGGCGTACAAAGTGTCGCTGTCGTTGATTTCTGCGCTGTATCGCCTCAGCCGTTTACATCGCCTGTTCAAGCGCTCCGCCCGCGAAGCAAGCGCTTTGGTTGAGCTGCTGGCAACGTCGGGCACCGATGTGCTTAAACAGTTGGCAGGCACGCCGCTGATCAGTGATGTTCCAGGTGCCAGCGATGTGCTCGACACCCTGGTCGCGCTTGGCAACCTTGACCAGTGGCTGCGCCAACAGCAGATCCTGCCCAGTGTTCTGCTGGTGACGTTGGCGCCAGTACCCACAGCGGAGATGACGGTGGGCAGCTCGCTGCAGGGCCCCCTTCAGAAGCATGGCGAACTTATCAGGAAAGCTCTGCTCCCCGAGGCTACGGAAAGCGATCAGCAAGAAGCGGCAGCAAGCTTGCTGCTGTTCATATTTGGCAACCTGCGGCCTCAGCCCAGCCTCAGCCTGCAGCACATGACGGCACTATTGGGCTGGCCCGGTACGACAGCAGCGCAGGTGCTGAGGGCAGCGATAACGATCCTCGACCCGACCAGCGAGGCCACGGCCGATGACCGGTGGAAATCAAGCCTGGTGTGGTCCAAAGCCGAGCGCCGCTGCGCGCTTGTGGGCCTGCTGCGTGTAAGCCCCGGCCTGCTAAGGGCACTGTGTGACAAGCCGGAATGGTTCGACCTGGAAAAGGCCCCGGACGAGGCCATTAACCTCGACCTGTGCTATCAACTCAGTCGCTTCCGGGCTTGGGTCGAGGTGGCCAGAGCCAATGGCGCCGATGAGCGTGACGTTATCGATTATCTGACCAGGCACCGTTTGTCCATCGATCCACAAAAGGTTGCTCAATCGGTCAAGGCATTAGGTACCTTGGTAGGGTGGGATAAGCGCGAAGTGGAAGAGGCCTGCCCGAACATCATGAAGGTAGAGACGGTAGAGGACACAAGGCCGACCTTTGACGACTTCCTGGAAACACTTTCCGACACAGAACGTGCCTACTACGATGAAAAAGGAATCAGGTACTTCTTCCAGAATTTTATTGTCCGCCGCACGGGGTCCAACGCATACGGCGATAAGTTACAAGGTAGTGTGGACAAACTGATTGAATTTCTCAAGCAAAACCCGGGGCCGCTGTTACTCACGAAGGGACAGTACAACAAAGGATATAAGCCTGATTTATGGGTAAGTGTATGGGAACGTTTCAAAACAGACGTCAAATTTGGCTACTTCCCGATTGCCATGGAAGAACTCGCTGACCGGCCTGGAACGGTCAAGCGTCTGGTCGGCACGCCCTGTGTGCCCAGCACCATCAGCGACATCGACTATATCCTGCGGCTGAAACTGCTATGCGAGAAAACCGGCCTGGCGTGCCACTCGCTGCTGAGCCTCAGCGAGCTCAGCGAGACCTCGCCGTACCGGGAGTTCGAGGGTGCCAGCCAGTTGCTGATGGCCGGCCTCGATGACGGGCTGCGCGAAGTAATAGACAAACAGATGCGTGAACACTGGCGCGACGCACTGGCCGGCTACCTGATCGCACACTGGGCACCGCCTGAGCCTGATGCGAAACCCAGCGTGACCTCCTTCGATGACCTGTCGAGTTACTGCCTGACCGATATCCAGGTCGCCAGCGAGGTCACCACCACGTTGCTGAACCAGGCCATCGGCAGCCTGCAGCACTACCTTTCACGGCTGTTTGCGCGGCTTGAGCCGGGGTATGGCGACACCGGCCCTTCCGGCGAGGATCAGGCCGAATGGCAGACTGGGCTGGGGCAGTACGGTACGTGGAAACGCCTGATCGACCGCTACAACCACCCCGCCAACCTCATCTACTACGCCAACCGCACCAACAAGAGCGTGGCGTTCCAGGAACTGGAGGTAGCCCTCAACCAGGGCAAGATGGACACCTCGCTGCTGCACACCGCCATCTGCAGCTACCTGGCCAAGTTCGAACGGGTCAGCAACCTGCAAGTGATCAGCGGCTACCTGGATGGGCATGATCCCAAGCATGACACCTATCACCTTATCGCCAAGACCAACACCACACCCTACGAATATTACTGGCGAACACTGGACATCAGCCTGCGTGACGATCAGAACCGGCTAAGCCCGCTGGCCTGGAGCGAGTGGGAGAAAATCGAGCTGGCGGCCACGGGTGAAATTGCCCAAAGCAAGTCCAATGGCAAGCTTTACGACACCGTACGCCCGGTGGTGATTGCTGGTCGTCGGTATGTGTTCTGGGCAGAGCGTGGCAGCACTGACCTGCCGGATCACAAAAACCAGAACAAGACCTTGCATGACAAGCGCAAGCTGTCGGTGAATTTTATATTCCAACAAAGCGACTTGACCTGGAGTACCGGTAATGAGCTGTTCTGCCTGAATGGCTATAAAGACGGAAAATGGGATGAAACACGCGCGAAAGATGTGAGCTTCATGCCTGGCTTGATCGTGGTGGTTCAGGAAAGCAATGGTAATGAGCTATTGCTAACTGCGCTATTGCATGATAGTGAAAAGATTTTGGAAAAAGGAAAAGAAACGGAGCATAAGCGCAATACCGACTATTACCTTGAAGCGCGAGACCTCCTGTTGCTCGAGAACAAGCTAATAGCTGATACAGACGCTCACAAACTCTATGTTTCGCTCCGGGCATCTTACAAAAACGCGCACGACATCCAGCACCCTTACAACGGCAACCCAAGGCAGTTAAAACTAAAAAGCTCCAGCTTAGAAAATGACTCATCTTATGTTGATTTTGCCTCTACCAGCAAAGATAAAATCCGAGTCTTTGTAGTCTTTCCTGAAACCCCAGAAATGGATCGGGGGTTTAAATATAGTCTTACTGTAAAATTTTTTGGAGACAATGTTCTAATACCTGAAGCAACGCACCTTGTTACGCAAGTATTCCACGAAACAAACCCAACCAAACTCGAACCGCAAATCGACATAAGCGAATACAAGGAAATCAAGATACTAACTGAATGGTACCCTTGGGACTCCATGCATGATATGCTCAGCCAGGGGGAAGTAGTATACGAGATAACGTCAAACACCGCCGCTGACGAGACCTGGACTGTTTCCCTTGCATCCAATGCAAACCAGGCACAGTATCTCGACCTGAGCCAGGTTGAAGAGGATAACCCTAAACTCCCAACACATAAGATCCGCCTCAATACACTGTTCGGCAAGAACCTCGTCGCACGCGCCAGCCAGGGGGTCGAGCAGGTACTTGCCTGGGACACGCAGAAACTGCAAGAACCGAGCCTTGAATCAGATTCTGGCACGCTTGTCGACATGGACTTCCACGGCGCAAATGCTCTTTACTTCCGAGAACTGTTCCTGCATGTACCCGCCCTGGTGGCCATGCGCCTGACCGAACAACAACAGTTCGAAGAAGCCGAAGACTGGTACCTGCGTTACCTGTTCAACCCTTACCGGACCAAAGCCGACGCGCATGGCCGACCCGCGCCTTGGGGCACCCGCCCGCTTGCCCAGGTGGGCACCTTGAGTTCTTCCCTGCGCAAGGGTGTCGACCCCATCAGCCGGGTGTTCACCCTTTCGCGTCACTACCAGCAGGCGATCTACTTGTCGCTACTGGAAAACTGGCAGTTACAGGGCGACCACTTTTACCGCCAGCTCACCCTCAGTTCACTGAACCAGGCCTGGCTGTGCTACCAGCAGGTGCAACAATTGCTCGGCCCTCTGCCACAAGGCAGCAATGCCTCGCGCTGGAACGCTGTGACCTTGGCCTCGGTCAACGAAGGCAGCTTCCGCCGACCAATCAATGGCCGGGTGCTTGACCTGCACCAAACCCTGCAAAGCCGGCTGTACAACCTGCGCAATGGGCTTACCCTTGATGGCAAGAAGCTCCCACCGCTGGACTGGAGCAGCGAAAGCCTGGACGCTTTCGACAATGGGCGAGGCGGCGTGAGCAACCTGCCTATCCCTTACCGCAGCGGCCAGGCTGAGATCCCGCACTACCGCTTCCGCCAACTGCTGCCCCTTGCCAGGGCAGCGGCGCAACAGTTGTCGGATTTCGGCCGGCACTACATGAGTTTGATGGAAGAAGAGTTTAACACCAGCCTGTCGGTGCAATTGAAAGCGCAGGATATCAAGATGTCTGAATTTGCAATACTCTTGCAAAAAGAGGCTGTTAACACCATTAAGGCGAAGAAAAAAGGACTGCTGATAAGCCGCGATAAAGTAGCCGCACAGAAAACATATCTCAGCGAACTCATCGACGTCGGTCGATCCCCGGAAGAAGAGGCAGCCACCGCGTTCACCTGGATCGCCAATGCGTCAACGCTTATGGGTATTCCCTTCCAGTTCCTGGCTGGCGGTTTGGAAGTGGCGGTGCCTACCATTTACGGCATGGCGATTGGTGGCAACCAGCCAGCAGCCCCCATAGCCAGAACCGCCCAGGCCTTATCTGCCGCAGCTGAAGCTTCAAAAATGATCGCCGACGAGCTGACGATCCAGGCAGGTTACAACCGCCGCGCAGCGGAGTGGGTATTTGAAAAAAGCCAGGTTGAATGGGATCTGAAGATCCTTGACCAACAACTGGCCGAAACCAACATCGAACTCAATGCCAGTACCATTGCCCTTGACCAGTGCCGACAGGACCTGGTCAACCTGAAGGAAGCCTACGTGTCCATGACCACCGGGTTTACCATCATCCCCGTCTATAACTGGCTGGTGGCACGCCAGGAGCAGATCTACGGGGCGGCCTACGACGCTGTACGTTCGCTGTGCATGGGAGTAGAGGCCGCCTGGCGCTATGAAATCGGAGACTACCGGCGTGACAGTTTCATCGATACCAGCGCCTGGCGCGACAACTACAAAGGCATGCTGGTGGGTGAATCGCTGCTGGTGAACTTGCAGCAGATGGAGAATGAATACCTGGCCAGAAACGAGCGGCGGCTGACGATCAAGAAGTCGTTCAGCCTCAAGAACCAGCTGGACAGTGATGCAACCAAGGCCGAAGAAAAGTGGGCCGGTATTTTCATAAAGAACGCTAAACGCACCACATCACTGACCCACACGTTCGAATTCAAGGCAGATGATTTCGACAAAGGTTACCCGGGTCAGTACCTCCGCCAACTGAAATATGTGTCCGTCACGCTGGTACTCAAGGCAGACAAAAAAACGCAAGAGCTGTGTGCAATCCTCAAGCAAACAGCCAGTACCACGCTGCTTGAGCCTGACAAGAATGCAGCTCGCTCGTTCTATCCAGGCAAGGAGGACGAAGTCGTGGTGAAGAGCGCGAAAGATAACCCCAGACTGGTCCTGCGCAACCCCCGCGAAAACCAGCAGATCGCGTTGTCGTCAACCGTGGCCGAAGACGGGCTTGGCTACGATGCCGGTACCTGGGTGTATGAATTGATGTTCCACGATGGCCGTTACCTGCCGTTCGAAGGTACCGGCGCTATCTCGCAGTGGACGCTGGAGCTATTGGGCGATGAGGGCCTGCTCAAGGACCTTTCGATCATCGAAGACATTCGATTCAACATGGTTTATACGGCCAAGGCGGGTGATGGCGATTTCATCAAGGAGATAGCCAAGATCAGGAAAGAGGTTGCCACAGCGCAACAGGGCGATGCGTAACGGCTGATGGCCTCGGGGGCTGCTTTGCAGCCCATCGCCGGCAAGCCAGCTCCCACAAGTACTGCATATTGCTCATGAACGATGCGGTCGAGGTGGGAGCTGGCTTGCCGGCGATGGGCCGCACAGCGGCCCCAATCCTGTGCACACAAATCCCCCTGGCACCAACCTGGCCCGCACAAACGCCCCAACACCTCGCACAACCCCTCTATCCCGCCGCTTTCGCCACTAGGCACACCCCTTGCAACGCCCCTCCCCGCTTGCCCAACACATAAAAAACCAGCGGAGAGAGCACATGAAGCGTCGCAGTCTGATCAAGGCTTTTACCCTTAGCGCATCGATTGCCGCAATGGGCCTGAGCTGGAGTATCCAGGCCGCCGAAACCATCAAGGTCGGCATCCTGCATTCGCTGTCGGGGACCATGGCCATTTCCGAGACGTCGCTCAAGGACATGGCGCTGATGACCATCGAGCAGATCAACGCCAAGGGCGGGGTCAATGGCAAGATGCTCGAACCGGTGGTGGTCGACCCGGCCTCCAACTGGCCGCTGTTCGCCGAAAAAAGCCGCCAGCTGCTGACCCAGGACAAGGTCGCGGTGGTGTTCGGCTGCTGGACGTCGGTATCGCGCAAATCGGTGCTGCCGGTGTTCGAAGAACTCAACGGCCTGCTGTTCTACCCCGTGCAATACGAAGGTGAAGAGATGTCGCCGAACGTGTTCTACACCGGCGCCGCGCCCAACCAGCAAGCCATCCCGGCGGTGGAATACCTGATGAGCGAAGACGGCGGCAGCGCCAAGCGCTTCTTCCTGCTGGGCACCGACTACGTCTACCCGCGCACCACCAACAAGATTTTGCGCGCCTTCCTGCACAGCAAAGGCGTGGCCGACAAGGACATCGAAGAGGTATACACGCCGTTCGGCCACGCCGATTACCAGACCATCGTCGCCAACATCAAGAAGTTCTCTGCCGGCGGCAAGACGGCGGTCATCTCCACGGTCAACGGCGACTCCAACGTGCCGTTCTACAAGGAACTGGCCAACCAGGGCCTGAAGGCCACCGACGTGCCGGTGGTGGCGTTCTCGGTGGGTGAAGAAGAACTGCGCGGTATCGACACCAAGCCACTGGTGGGCCACCTGGCCGCCTGGAACTACTTCGAGTCGGTGGATAACCCGGTCAACCAGAAGTTCGTCGCCGACTGGAAGGCCTACGCCAAGGCCAAGGGCCTGCCGGGCGCCGACAAGGCAGTGACCAACGACCCGATGGAAGCCACCTACGTGGGTATCCACATGTGGGCGCAGGCGGTAGAGAAAGCCAAGTCCACCGACGTCGACAAGGTGCGTGAGGCGCTGGCCGGGCAAAGCTTCAAGGCGCCCTCGGGCTTTACCTTGACCATGGACAAGACCAACCACCACCTGCACAAGCCGGTGATGATCGGCGAGATCCAGGATGACGGGCAGTTCAGTGTGGTGTGGGAAACCGAACAGCCGCTGCGGGCGCAGCCGTGGAGCCCGTTCATTCCGGGGAATGAAAAGCGGCCGGACTATGCAGTGAAAGGTAACTGAGTGCACTGGGGCTGCTTTGCAGCCCATTCGCGGGCTCGCCCGCTCCCACAGGGCGTGTGATGTACCTGTGGGAGCGGGCATGCCCGCGAAGAATCCACCGCCGATTTCCAGGATTGCCCGCATGCTCAGACTCCTGCTTACCCTGCTCCTGCTATTCCCCCTGGCCACCCAGGCCAGCGAGGGCGAATTTTTCCTCACCGCCAAGCCCGCCGAGCAAGCCCGCCTGCTCGAAAGCTGGGCGGCGCAACCCGACGCCGCACGCCTGCCGCTGCTGGACAACCTGCGCCAAGGCCGCATCGCTGCCGATGACACCCGCAAGCTGCGCCTGAACAACCGCCTGCGCGGCCTGATCGACAACGCCCTGGCCAGCCACCAGCTGCTCAGCGACAACAACGACACCCGCCTGGCCGCCGCCCAGCAACTGCAAAAAAGTGCTCAACCGGCGCAAATGGCCTTCCTCGACCGGCGCTTCGCCAGCGAACCGGACGCCGCCGTACACGCCGCCCTCGGCCTGGCCCTGGCCAACCTGCAACTGGGCGCCAGCGAGCCAGCCGTACGCCTGGCCGCCGTGCGCCTGCTAGGTGAAACCGGCGACCCGCTAGCCCGCACCCGCCTCGAAGCAATGCTGCAACCCGATGCAGAAAGCGACCCAGGCGTGCGCACCGCGGCCGAAACCAGCCTGGCCCAGGTCAAGCGCAAGCTGCTGGTTGGCGAACTGCTCGGCCAGGCCTTCAGCGGCCTGTCGCTGGGCTCGATCCTGCTGCTGGCGGCGCTGGGCCTGGCGATCACCTTCGGCCTGCTCGGGGTAATCAACATGGCCCACGGCGAGATGCTGATGCTCGGCGCCTACAGCACCTACATGGTCCAGGTGCTGGTGCAGCGCTACGCCCCAGATGCCATCGAGTTCTACCCGCTGATCGCCTTGCCGGTGGCCTTCGCCGTCAGTGCCGGGGTCGGCATGGCGCTGGAACGCACCGTGATCCGCCACCTCTACGGTCGCCCGCTGGAAACCCTGCTGGCCACCTGGGGCATCAGCCTGATCCTGATCCAGGCCATCCGCCTGCTGTTCGGCGCGCAGAACGTCGAGGTCAGCAACCCGGCCTGGCTGTCGGGCGGCATCCAGCTGTTGCCCAACCTGGTGCTGCCGTACAACCGCCTGGTGATCATCGGCTTCGCCCTGGCCGTGGTGCTGCTCACCTGGCTGCTGCTCAACCGCACGCGGCTGGGCCTGAACGTGCGTGCAGTTACCCAGAACCGCAACATGGCCGCCTGCTGCGGCGTGTCCACCGGGCGCGTCGACATGCTCGCATTCGGTTTGGGTTCTGGCATCGCCGGGCTGGGCGGCGTGGCCCTGAGCCAGGTCGGCAACGTCGGCCCGGACCTGGGCCAGAGCTACATCATCGACTCGTTCCTGGTGGTGGTGCTGGGTGGCGTCGGGCAACTGGCCGGCAGCCTCTGGGCAGCCTTCGGCCTTGGCATCGCAAACAAGCTGCTGGAGCCGCAAATCGGTGCCGTGCTCGGCAAGATCCTCATCCTTGCGTTGATCATTCTGTTCATCCAGAAGCGCCCGCAAGGCCTGTTCGCCCTCAAGGGACGGGTAATCGACTGATGAACCAGCCACTGCTTGTCACTGCTACGCAAAAGGCCGGCCCCCGCCTGACGCTGGCCATCGGCACCGTCGTCATCCTGCTGCTGGTCGGCCTTGCACTGCTATCGTTGCTGCCGGCCGACCATGCCCTGCAAGTGTCGGCCTACACCCTGACCCTGGTCGGCAAGATCCTCTGCTATGCCATTGTCGCCCTGGCCCTGGACCTGGTCTGGGGCTACGCCGGCTTGCTGTCGCTGGGCCACGGCCTGTTCTTCGCCCTGGGCGGCTATGCCATGGGCATGTACCTGATGCGCCAGGCGGCCGGTGACGGCCTGCCGGGGTTCATGACCTTCCTGTCGTGGACCGAACTGCCGTGGTACTGGGCCGGCACCCAGCACTTTGCCTGGGCCCTGTGCCTGGTGGTGCTGGCGCCGGGGTTGCTGGCGCTGGTGTTCGGCTGGTTCGCCTTCCGTTCGCGAATCAAGGGCGTGTACTTCTCGATCATGACCCAGGCCCTCACCTTCGCCGGCATGTTGCTGTTCTTCCGCAACGAAACCGGCTTTGGCGGTAACAACGGCTTTACCAACTTCCGCACCATCCTCGGCTTCGACATTACCGCGCAAGGCACCCGGGCGGTGTTGTTCCTGCTCACCGTCGGGTTGCTGCTGGCCAGCCTGTACCTATGCTGGCGCCTGACCCGCAGCAAGTTCGGCCGCCTGCTCACCGCCGTGCGCGACGCCGAAAACCGCCTGATGTTCTGTGGCTACGACCCGCGTGGTTTCAAGCTGCTGGTGTGGGTGCTCAGCGCCGTGCTGTGTGGCCTGGCAGGCGCGTTGTACGTGCCGCAGGTGGGCATCATCAACCCCAGCGAGATGTCGCCGACCAACTCCATCGAAGCCGCCGTGTGGGTGGCCCTGGGCGGGCGCGGCACGCTGATCGGCTCGCTGCTCGGCGCCGGCCTGGTCAATGGCATGAAGAGCTGGTTCACCGTGGCCTTCCCGGAGTTCTGGCTGTTCTTCCTCGGCGCGCTGTTCATCGTCGTCACCCTGTACCTGCCCAAGGGCGTGGTCGGCCTGTTGAAGAAAAGGAGCCAGCCATGAGAGGCGTGCCCCCGGTACACCCGGAATTCATGCTTGAGCCGGTGTTCGACAACCTCGGCGCCGGCCGCGATGCCATCGGCCTGGGCCAGCGCCGCAAGGCCGGCCTCGACGCCCGTCACGGCACGGTGCTGAGCCTGGAAGACATCAGCGTCAGCTTCGATGGTTTCAAGGCGCTCAACGCGCTGAACCTGTACATCGGCGTGGGCGAGTTACGCTGCATCATCGGCCCCAACGGCGCCGGCAAGACCACGATGATGGACGTGATTACCGGCAAGACCCGCCCCGACACGGGCAGCGCCTTCTTTGGCGACACCCTCGACCTGACCTGCATGAGCGAATACCAGATCGCCCAGGCCGGCATCGGCCGCAAATTCCAGAAGCCCACGGTGTTCGAGGCGCTGTCGGTGTTCGAGAACCTGGAGCTGGCGTTGAAGGCCGACAAATCGGTGTGGGCCAGCCTGGCTGCGCGCTTGAGCGGTGAGCAGCGCCAGCGTATCGAAGAAGTGCTGACCACTTTGCGCCTGTTGCCGCTGGCCCAGCGCACGGCCGGGCTGCTGTCGCACGGGCAAAAGCAGTTTCTGGAGATCGGCATGCTGCTGGTGCAGGAACCGCAATTGCTGTTGCTGGATGAACCGGTGGCGGGCATGACCGATGCCGAGACCGAGTTCACCGCCGAGCTGTTCAAGGGCCTGGCCGGCAAGCATTCGCTGATGGTGGTGGAGCATGACATGGGGTTTGTGGGGAGCATTGCCGACCATGTCACCGTGCTGCACCAAGGGAGCGTGCTGGCAGAGGGCTCGCTGGAGCAGGTGCAGGCGGATGAGCGGGTGGTCGAGGTTTATCTGGGCCGCTAGACAAGGAAACCTGTGCCGGCCCTTTCGCGGGCTCGCCCGCTCCCACAGGTACTCCACAGGGCTCGAAATCCGCGAGTTTCCTGTGGGAGCGGGCGAGCCCGCGAAAGGGCCGGCACAGGCACAGCAACCCTTTCAGGAATACCAACATGCTCAAGATCGACACCCTGCACCAATACTACGGCGGCAGCCACATCCTGCGCGGCCTGTCCTTCGAAGCCAAGGTTGGCGAAGTCACCTGCCTGCTGGGCCGCAACGGCGTGGGCAAGACCACCCTGCTGCGCTGCCTGATGGGCCTGGTGCCCGCCCGCGACGGCAGCATCACATGGGAAGGCAAGCCGATCACCGCCCTCAAACCGCAGCAGCGGGTGCACGCGGGCATCGCCTACGTGCCCCAGGGCCGCGAAATCTTCCCGCGGCTCACTGTGGAGGAAAACCTGCTGATGGGCCTGTCGCGCTTCCCCGCCCGTGAGGCCCGGGAAGTGCCAGCGTTCATCTACGAACTGTTCCCGGTGCTGGAGCAGATGAAGCAACGCCGCGGCGGCGACCTCTCTGGCGGCCAGCAGCAACAGCTGGCCATCGGCCGCGCCCTGGCCAGCCGCCCGCGCCTGCTGATCCTTGATGAGCCGACCGAAGGCATCCAGCCCTCGGTCATCAAGGAAATCGGTGCGGTGATCCGCCGCCTGGCCGAGCGCGGCGACATGGCGATCCTGCTGGTGGAGCAGTTCTACGACTTTGCCGAAGCACTGGCCGACCAGTACCTGGTCATGGCCCGTGGCGAAATCATCCAGCGCGGCCGCGGCGAAAACATGCAAGCCGAAGGTGTGCGTGGGCTGGTAACCATTTAATCTGCCAACAACGACCTTGCGAGACGCTGTCATGAGTTACGAAATCCGCGACGCCCTGCCCGCCGACGTGCCGGGCATCCTCGACATCTACAACGACGCCGTGCGCAACACCACGGCAATCTGGAACGAAACACCGGTTGACCTTGGCAACCGCCAGGCCTGGTTCGAAGCACGGGCGCAGCAGGGTTACCCGATTCTGGTGGCGGTGGATGAGACCGGCGTGCTGGGTTATGCCTCGTTTGGCGACTGGCGGCCGTTCGAAGGCTTCCGGCTGACCGTGGAGCATTCGGTGTATGTGCGTGGTGACCAGCGTGGCAAAGGGCTGGGGCCGGTGTTGATGGCGGCGCTGATCGAGCGGGCACGGGATTGCGGCAAGCACGTGATGGTGGCGGCCATCGAAAGTGGCAATGCGGCGTCGGTGCGCATTCATGAGCGGCTGGGCTTTGTGGTGACCGGGCAGATGCCACAGGTGGGGGTGAAGTTTGGCCGCTGGCTGGATTTGACCTTCATGCAGCTGGTGCTGAACCCGGGGGCTGAACCCAGCTGAGTTCCGTGTGACATTCTTCGCGGGCTTGCCCGCTCCCACAGGTACACCACAGGCCTCGAAATCTGTGCTGTACCTGTAGGAGCGGGCAAGCCCGCGAAGAGGCCGGGCCTGCAACCCTTACATCTGGGTAAACCTGCCCAGCCGCTGCTTCAGCATGCTGTTCTCACTGCGCAACTGCTGCACCTCCTGCAACAGCTCCAGCGCCAGCGCCACCCCTTCCCACTCCAGTTCCAGCTCCTGGTGCAGCTTCGCCGCGCGCTTGGCCAACAACGGCGCCTGATCGTCGAACAACCAGTCCTCAGGCGTTCGCCCGGAGGGTTCGACAATGCCGTGTTCGACGATTTCGATCACGCAGTCCGCCGTAACATCGGCTTCCTGACACAGGGTACGCATGTCCAGTTGAACGATCAGGGTGCTGCTCATGATCACTTACTCCATTGTGTCCTCGGGTTGAACGCCGCCTTCTCGGAAAGCTGGGTCCACAGTTCGCGGGCAGCCTCATCGGAGCTCGGCGGCATGACCACCTTCAGTTGCGCGTAAAGGTTGCCGCGCTCGCCGCTCTTGTTGGCCAGGCCCTTGCCCGGCACGCGCAGGCGCTGGCCGCTCTGGCTGTCGGGGCGGATGGTCAGGTTGATCTTGCCTTCCAGGGTCGGCACCGCCACCTTGGTACCCAGGGCAGCCTCCCACGGTGCCAGCGGCACAGTGATGATCAGGTCATGGCCTTCGACATCGAACAGCGGGTGCGGTGCCATGCGGATGGTCAGGAACAGGTCGCCATTGGCCCCGCCGCCACTGCCCGGTGCGCCCTGGCCCTTGAGGCGGATGCGCTCGCCGTCGGTCACACCAGCCGGAATCTTCACGTTCAGGGTCTTGGTGGTGAACCCGGTGCGTTGGCCCATGGCATTGGTTTGCGGCACCTGGAAGCTGATCTGCTTGGACTCCTTGCTCAGGGTCTCTTCAAGGAATACTGCCAGTTCAAGCTCCACGTCCTGCCCCCGCCTGCCGGCACTGCGTTGCTGCTGCCGGGCGCCACCAAAGGGGTTACCACCCCGGCTACCAAAGATCGAGCTGAAGAAGTCGGAGAAGTCGCCGCCCTCGAAGCCGCCGCCACCGCCACGGTTTTCCCAGCCAGGTGGCGCCTGGAACGGCCGGCCATGCTGGCCACCGTACTTGCGGATTTCGTCGAATTCGGCACGTTTCTGCGCGTCGCCCAGCACTTCGTAGGCCTCGTTGGCCTCCTTGAACTTGTCCTCGGCGTCGCGCTCCTTGCTGACATCGGGGTGATACTTGCGCGCCAGCTTGCGGTACGCGGCCTTGATCGCCTTGTCGTCCGCCGTTGGCTCTACGCCGAGTATCTTGTAATAGTCTTTGAAGTCCATCTGTGGATCACCAATGTGAATGTGCGTGTTGCAACTGAAGATAGGGGTCAAGCATAGCCTTTCAAGGCCGCCTTGGGTTTGCCCCATGGCAGACGACTGGTCTTGATTCTGTAGCCAACTGGCATACACTGCGCGGCCGTTTTGCCTCCGGAAGCTCATTTCCCATGTCTGACGTATCCCCGGCCCGCGCCCTGGGCATCGACTTTGGCACCTCCAACTCCACGGTCGGCTGGCACCGCCCTGGCGTGGAATCGCTGATCGCCCTGGAAGACGGCAAGATCACCTTGCCCTCGGTGGTGTTCTTCAATATCGAGGAACGTCGCCCGGTGTATGGCCGCCTGGCGCTGCACGAGTACCTGGAAGGCTACGAAGGCCGCCTGATGCGCTCGTTGAAAAGCCTGCTGGGCTCCAAGCTGATCAAGCACGACACCAGCGTGCTGGGCAGCGCCTTGCCGTTCAAGGACCTGCTGGGCATGTTCATCGGCGAGCTGAAAAAGCGCGCCGAAGCTGCCGCTGGCCGCGAATTCGACCAGGTGGTGCTGGGCCGCCCGGTGTTCTTTGTCGACGAAGACCCGGCTGCCGACCAGGAGGCCGAGGATACCCTGGCCGAAGTGGCGCGCAAGATCGGCTTCAAGGACGTGTCGTTCCAGTACGAGCCGATTGCCGCGGCCTTCGACTACGAGTCGGGCATCAGCCGCGAAGAACTGGTGCTGATCGTCGACATCGGCGGTGGTACGTCCGACTTCACCCTGATCCGCCTGTCGCCCGAGCGCCACCTGGTAGCCGAGCGCCAGAGCGACATTCTCGCCACCGGCGGCGTGCACATCGGCGGTACCGACTTCGACAAGCAGTTGAGCCTGCAGGGCGTGATGCCGCTGTTCGGCTACGGCAGCCGCATGAAGAGCGGCGCGCTGATGCCCACCAGCTACCACCTCAACCTGGCCACCTGGCACACCATCAACGCCCTGTATTCGCAAAAGTCGCAGCTGGCGCTGGGCAGCATGCGCTATGACATCGAGGACAGTTTCGGCATCGACCGCCTGTTCAAGCTGATCGAGCAGCGTGCGGGGCACTGGTTGGCGATGGAAGTCGAGGCCAGCAAGATCGAGCTGACCGAGCATGACAGCCGCAGCATCGACCTGCGGCGGGTCGAGCCTGAGCTGACGGCGGAACTGACCCGCGTGCTGTTTGAAGACGCAATCGAGGGGTTGCTGGAGCGTGTGCGTGGCAGCGTGACCGAGTTGCTGGCCAAGGCCGGGGTGAGCGAAGGGCAGGTCGACACGGTGTTCTTCACCGGCGGTTCCAGCGGGATTCCGGCGCTGCGCAACAGCGTGGCGGCGATGCTGCCGAATGCGCGGCATGTGGAAGGCAACATCTTTGGCAGCATTGGCAGCGGGCTGGCCATCGAGGCGCGCAAGCGGTACGGCGTTTAGCCTGTACCGGCCTCTTCGCGGGCTTGCCCGCTCCCACAGGGATCGCACGGATCTCAAGACTTGTGCAGTACCTGTGGGAGCGGGCAAGCCCGCGAAGAGGCCGGCACAGGTCAACTACCTGATCAGACCAGCTCTTCGCGCTTCAGCTCACTCTTCAGGTAGGCATAGTAGACCGGCCCCGCCACCACTCCAGGCAGCCCGAATGCCGCCTCGAACACCAGCATCGCCAGCAACAGCTCCCACGCCTTGGCACTGATCTGCCCGCCCACGATCTTCGCGTTGAGGAAGTACTCGACCTTGTGGATGACGATCAGATACCCCAGCGCTGCCGCCGCCACCCAGACCGACAGCGACAAGCCGACGATGGTGATCAGGGTGTTGGACATCAGGTTGCCGATCACCGGCAGCAGGCCCAGCAGGAAGGTCAGCACGATCAGCGTCTTGGTCAGCGGCAGGTGCACGCCGAACAGCGGCATCACCACCGCCAGGAAGATGCCGGTGAAGGCCGTGTTGAGCAGGGAAATCTTGATCTGCGCGAAGACGATATTGCGAAACGCCTTCACCAGCAGGTTCAGGCGCTCGAACAGCGCCGCCGCCAGTGGCTTGCGCCGTGATACATCGGGAATGCGCTGCAAGGCGATGATGGCGCCGAGGATCATGCCGATCAGCAGCGTCACGAACATGTGCGCCATGCCCTTGCCCACCAGCTGCAAATCGCTCAGGTGGCTCTTGATCCAGTCGCCGATGGCCACCTTGAACTCTGCGGCACTGGCGGGCAGGTAGCCCTCGATGAACGGCGGCAGCTGGCCCCGTGCGCGCTCGACCAGGGCCATGAACTTGTCCAGCGAAGCGCCGGGGTTTTCCGCCTCGTGCAGCAGGAAGCTGAAGGCGCCGGCAATCAGCAGCGTCAAGGTACTGACCACCAGCGTACCCAGCAGCGCCACCGCCAGCCAGCGCGCCCGTTGGCCGGCCAGCAGCGGTTGCAGGCGCGGGGTCAGCATGTTGACCAGTTCGAACACCAGCAGCCCGGCAAGCAGGCTGGGCAACAATTTGAGGGGCAAAGCCAGCAGCAGCCCGGCCATGACAATGATCAGGCTGGCCAGCGTGATCTGACGGGGGGTAAAGGTCATACAGCCTCGACGGCAGACAGCGGGAATGCCCGCAGTCTGCCAGCCTTATGCCTGCAGGCATAGGCGCAGGTCATTTCTTCTTCAGGCAGTCGCTCATGAACGCTTTGCGCTCGTCTCCCTTGAGGGTCTTGGCGGTGGCGTCGGCGTTGCAGGTTTTCATCTTCTCTTGCTGGGTTTGTGGCACGTCTTTCTTCAGGCACGTACTCATGAAGGCTTTGCGCTCATCGCCCTTGAGGGCTTTGGTGGTGGCGTCGGCATTGCAGGTTTTCATCTTTTCCTGCTGCGCGGTATTGGCGGCGAAGCCTTGGGCGCTGAACAACACCGCCAACACCAGCAATGGGATTTGCAGCACTTTCATGGAGTGGTCTCCTTGGCTCCGCGCCCGATGCACGGGGGTCGAGCTGAGTGTAGCCAAGAATTCTCAACGCCCTGCCCGCGCCTGCCGGCGATATTGCTCGGGCGTGCACTGGGCCTGGCGCTGGAACATGGCAATGAACGCAGATGCGCTGCTGTAGCCCAGGTCGAAGGCGATGGCCTGAATCGGCAGGCCGGCCTCCAGCGCTTCGATGGCACGCAGAAAGCGCAGGCGCAGGCGCCATTCACCAAAGCTCATGCCCAGCTCGCGCAGGAACTGGCGGGCCAGGGTGCGCTCGCTGACATGTACCTGCGCGGCCCAGTCAGCCAGTGGGCGGTTGTCGCCAGGTTCCGCGCCAAGGGCATCAAGCACCTGGCGCAGGCCATCGCTGTGGGCAAATGGCAGGTAGCAGGCCTGGGTGGGCGCCAGCAGCAGCTGGTCGAGCAGTACTTGCACCAGGCGCTGGTCGCGCGCGTCCTCGGCCACCTTGAGGTCGCGCCGGGCGAAGTCGCCGAGGATGGCTTTGAGGATGTCGCTGATCACCAGGCTGCACGGTTGCTGCGGCAGCGCGGCACACAGGCTGCGGTCCAGGTAGATTGAGCGGTAGACAATGGCCCGGGGGTTGTAGCAGCCATGCTCGGTGTCGGGCGGCACCCACACGGCGTAGTGTGGCGGCGAAAGGAAACGCTGGCCGGCCACATCCAGCTGCATCACGCCATGAGCGGAATAGTTGAGCTGGCCCCAGGTGTGGCGGTGCGGGGCGCTGAGGGTGTCGGCACCGAACTCGTCGTGGCGAAAGTACACCGGGGCAGGGAGCTGGGTGAATTGGGGGATGTCGAGGTGTTTGGGCGGCATGCTGACTGTTTGGCGGGGTGGGTTGTCTGTATAAGAGTATAGGCTTGTGGACGGACAACCGATAATACAGGCCTATCGAGGGCCTGCTTTGCAGGCCTTCGCGGGCGCGCCCGCCCCCACAGGATCCGCGTCAGCCTCCAGATTCCTGTGGGAGCGGGCATGCCCGCGAAGGGCTGCAAAGCAGCCCCAATCAGCCAAAAACGAGTACCCCGCTACATGAATTACCTGTTCCCCCTCACCGCCATCCTCATCTGGGCCGGCAATACCGTGGTCACCAAGATGTCCGCCGGTGCCATCCACCCCGCCGAAATCGGCTTCTACCGCTGGCTGCTGGCCGGGCTGCTGTTCACCCCGTTCCTGCTGCCCGCCGTGTGGCGCAACCGCGCAGCCATTCGCCCGCACCTGGGCAAAGTATTCGTGCTCGGCGTGCTGGGCATGGCGCTGTACCAGAGCCTGGCCTACTTCGCCGCCGGCATCACCAGCGCCACCAACATGGGCATCATCCTCTCGCTGATGCCATTGATGTCGCTGGCGCTGTCCATCGCCTGGCTGGGCCAGCGGCTGAGCTACGGCGCGCTGCTGGGTGCGGTGGTTTCATTCTTCGGCGTACTGGAAGTGGTCAGCGCCGGGCACCCCGCCAGCCTGCTGGAACAAGGCCTGAACAGCGGCGACCTGTTGATGCTGGTGGCCACCCTGGCCTATGCGCTGTACAGCTTCCTGCTGAAAAAATGGCAGCTGCGCTTGCCACCCCTGCAATTGCTTTACCTGCAGGTGCTGGTGGCGATCGTGGTGCTACTGCCGCTGTTCCTGCTGTCGGACAAGACCGGCCTGAACAGCCACAACATCGGCCTGGTGCTGTATGCCTGCTTGCTGGCCTCGATGATCGCGCCGCTGGTGTGGATGCAGGCGGTGCACCGCCTGGGGCCAAGCCGTACCACGCTGTTCTTCAACCTGCTGCCGGTGGTTACTGCGCTGATCGCCGCCGTGGTGCTCGACGAGCAACTGGCCCGTTATCACCTGATCGGCGGCGTGCTGACCCTGGCCGGGGTGGTGCTGGCCGAGCGCTGGACCACCCCCATCCGCCGCTAAAGCCCTGCCGCCTTGAGCCGGGCGGCATGGTCGGTGAACAGCCGCAGCGGCTCGGCGCCTTTGCCCACGGCACCCAGCGACTGGTTGACGATGTCCAGATGGTCGAGCGGATAGTCGTCGCCAATTACCTGCCCCAGGTGCGAACTGAAGCGCCCGACCATACCGTCGCACTGGCCCTTCTCCTTGACGAAACTGCGCGCAAACAGGCGGCAAAAGCGGTTGCTGCCGTCAAAACGGTTGCGGCCCTGGTCAGTCAGGCCGGGTTGCAAGGTGCCGGACCAGGAGTAATAGCGCACGCCATTGACCTCATAGGCACCTTCACCGCCCCAGGCCTGCGGCAGGCCCTGTGGATAAGCCTGGTTGAACAGCGCAACCCCGGCGCTGGTCAGCGACTGGTGCGAGGCGTGCACGTCGACCGGCAGCGGGTCGCGGCGCCAGCCGGTTTCCAGCCACACCAGCATCAGGGCAAAACCATGCAGCACGGCCTTGAGGATGCGCCCCTGGGCAGAATCGCCCGGCGCCGTGCGCGCCAGGTGGTCGGCCAGTTCCGAGCCGTGGTTGGGGCCAGCCACCGAGGTGACCGAAGCCACGCGGTCCGGCCGCTTGGCCGCGGCGTAGCGCGCACTCAGGGCACCCTGGCTATGGCCGATGAGGTTGACCTTGTCGGCGCCGGTGCGCTGGCAAATGCCTTCGATAATCGCCAGCAACTGCTCGCCACGCACCTCGCTTGAGTGCAGCGGCGAAACCTGCACCGGGAACACCTGTGCCCCGCCCTTGCGCAGGGCCGGCACGATGCCGAACCAGTAGGGATAGAGCACCAACCGGACAAACCCGAGCATGCCCGGCACCAGCACCAACGGGTATCGCGTGGCCAATTCCTGCTGCATTGCCCCTGCCCCTTTCCGTGGACGACCGGCCAACACTACAGCGGCCATCATGACCATCGCAATCGAACTCCCGACGCGCGCTGTGGTTCCAAACCACACAGACCCTTTGCAAGGAGCGGGACCATGTACAAGCAGACCCTGGCAATCCTTCTGGCAAGCGCCACCCTGGCCGCCTGCGGCAGCCGCCCGGAAAACCCGGTGGACTACGTCACCTACCGCGACGAGCCGCTGGTCAAGCAGGTTGAACACGGCATGACCATGCAGAAAGTAATCGCCATCGGCGGCAGCCCGTCGAACGTGATCGACCTGCCGCACGGGGGCACCTGCAACGACTACATCCTCAACCGCGACGGCAAGCAGCAGCCTTACTACGTGCGCTTCGACGCTACCGGCCATGTCGATGCCAAGGGCTTCAAGACCTGCAAGCAGCGCCAAGAGGACAGCGACGCCGTGCATGGCGCGTAAGTCCCACCCTCACCTACCGTCCTGACCCGCCTGGAGATAACCATGAGCAACGTTGAACTGACCGATGTGCAAACCCTGCGCGAGCGTGCCCGCCAGCATGTCGAGCAAGGTGCGGTGACCGAGGGCTATCACGCCGATCGCCAACAGATCCTGCGCCTGCTGAACGAGTCACTGGCCACCGAACTGGTCTGTGTACTGCGCTACAAGCGCCACTACTTCATGGCCAGCGGCATCAAGGCCAGTGTGGCTGCCAGCGAGTTTCTGGAGCATGCCAACCAAGAAGCCGAGCATGCCGACAAGCTGGCGGAGCGCATCGTGCAGCTGGGCGGGGAGCCGGATTTCAACCCGGATAACCTGAGCAAGCATTCCCATGCCCAGTATGTGGCGGGTAATTCGCTGAAGGAGATGGTACTGGAGGATCTGGTGGCAGAGCGGATCGCCATTGATAGCTACCGCGAGATCATTCAGTACATCGGTGATACAGACCCGACCACTCGCCGTATCTTTGAAGACATCCTGGCGCAGGAAGAAGAGCACGCGGACGATATGTCTGACCTGTTGCAAGGGCTGTAATCGCTGGGGGCTGCTTTGCAGCCCATCGCAGGCAAGCCAGCTCCCACAGGTACTGCGCAAGTTTCAGGGCGTGTGCAGACCTGTGGGAGCTGGCTTGCCTGCGATGGGCCGCAACGCGGCCCCCTTTCTCATTTCTTGCCTTTCACCGCAGCCGGCGCCTTGCCCGCCTTCATCTGCTGCAACAACGGTGTGCACTGGTTCGGTTCATCCCCACTGCTGGGCGCAATCAGCGCCAGCAACCCAGCCGCCGGCCCGGCCACGACACCGAGCGCCACCATTCCCGCACCGCGTAGCGCCAGCGGCAACGCCTGCACCCCGGCACCGGGCTTGGCAAACGGCCCGCGCACATACAGCGGCGAGCGCAGCGAGAACAGCCGCAGCCCTTTCGATTCCGGGGTGATCTTCAAGTCCAACTGCTCGCTGGCGAAATTGGCCGTGCCGTTGATGTAGATGATCGCGTTCTCGGTATCGAAGATGAACAGGCGCGTCGTTGCCAGGCCATCCTTGATCCCCACATCAGCCGCCGCACAATTGATCTTCACATCCTCGTCACCAAACAGTTTGCCGACCACGTAATTGCCCACGTTCAAACCGGCAATCTCCATCAGGCTGCGGCTGATGGCGCCATCGTTGATCAGCATGCGCAGGTCACCATTGGCCGTGCCCAGCAAAGCCGCTACCGAATTGCCACGGCCGCTGATGTCGGCATCACCGTTCAACTCGCCAAAACTGGTCTGCATCGGTGCAAAGGAAGGGAACAGTTGCTTGAGCTTGAAGCCACGTGCAGTCAGCTGGGCACGCCCCTGCAATGGCACGTTGCGCCCGTCCAGGCGAATTTTGGAGGCCAGGTTGCCACCGGCCACGCCAAAGCGCAGGGGCTCCAGGCGCAGCAGGCCGTCTTCGAGGATTACATGCGCCGACAGGTCATTGAACGGCAATTGCGTGCTGTGCACGATGCGCTTGCCGGCAAAGGTGACGTCAGCGTCCATCGCACGCCAGCGCTCGGTGCGGAACTCTTCTACCGGCAACACCTTGCCTGCCGGCTGCTTGCTGGCGCCCCCCCGAGCCTTTTGCTCGGCGTTGGAATCGGCGCCAATCAGCGGTGCCAGGTCCTTGAACAGCAACTGGTTGGAAACCAGGTTGCCGGACAACCTGGGCCGTGGCTGGCTGGCGACGAAGGCAAGGTCTCCGTGGATATCGCTGTCACCGATCTTGCCGTTGAAGCCCTGATAGTTGAACGTCGCGCCTTGCTCCGCATGCAGGTTGGCGCTGAGGTGGCCGTCGGTCGAGTAGGCCGGGGTGTCCGGCAGGGTAACCCCGGTCAATGGGTAGAGGTTGCCCAGGCTGGCACCGGAAAGGCGCAAGCGAAGGTCGAGAGCGCCGAGGTTGCGAGGGTCGGTCAGGGTGCCGGCGAGCACCACATGGGTATCGGCGATACGCACGTCGGCCTGCAAAGGGAACGGCTGACTGGCGTCCTGCAGGGCCAGCAGGCCGCCGATCTTGCCAGTACCGGACACTGGCTGGCCCTTGTAGCGGCCCTGGGCCTTGAGCCCGAAGGCGTAGTCCTGCGCACCGCCGGCCTTCTCGGCGCTGGCCTTGCCGACGATGTCGCTGAACGGAATTGGCTTGCCAAGCGGGTCTATCTGCACCTTCATGCTGGTTTTCAGGGTTTGGTCGTCGAAGCTGACATTGCCCTGATCGAACCCGATTGCACCGATGTCCAGCTGCCATTTGGAGGGTTCTGCGTTTTCATCCTTGGGGCCGAAGTCGAATATCCAGTTGGCACGGCCATCAGCCAGGCGAGTGAGGCTGGCGGTGGGCCTGGTCAGGTCAATGCGCGGAATACTGATCTGCTGGAACAGCAGCGGCAACGGCGCCAGGCGGAACTCCACGCGTTCCAGGCCGACCATCTTCGGCTCCTTGAGCCACTCAGGATTGCCCAGGCTAAGGTCCTCGGCAATGAAGTGCGGCCAAGGCACCCAGGCTCGCCAGCCCCCCTCTTCAGGCTCGGTGCGCCAGTGGAGGGCAAGGTTGCCGTTGATTGCGAAGGGCCGGTGCAGGGCCTCGGAAACCTTTTCGTTGAGCAGCGGCTTGACGCGGTTCCAGTCGAAGGTGGCGATCACCACCACCAGGATTGCCAGCAGTGTCAGCAGGCTGGTGAAAGTCCAGACGAGGATTCTGGCGGGACGCGTCATTGCGTGGTTCTCCTTGCGGCATGGCACAAAACGGGCACAACGTTGGCACTCAATATGTCGGACTTGCGAAAACCCGCAGGGTTTTATCGATAGCGCCATGATAGCGAAGTTTTTCCTGGCCTTTTGCTCAGCAATTTGTCGTGCCAGCCCCTACATGTTACCCATTACCGGCAACGTCAAATTGCCACCATTCGACCTGCAACAGGCTGAATAGAGACGTTGCGAACCTCTATCAACGCGGTCGATTGTTACCATTACCCGTATGAACTTCTCTCTGGCGTTACGCGGCGTAGCATTGGCTTCGTACCCACTTTCCAGCCCCCGAGAGGAGCACCGAAATCATGAAACGCCATCTGCTGACCCTGACCCTGTCCATCCTGGCTGCCAACGCTTTTGCACTGCCAGCTGCCGAACAACACCTGACCGCTGAATCGCGCTCCAGCGCTGCGGAAATCGCCCAACCGCTGAAAACCGTAGCCGAAGGTGGCTCTGATCGCCTGATCGAACGCAGTGGCCGTGTCGCCGAAGGTGGCTCTGATCGCCTGATCGAACGCAGTGGCCGCGTCGCCGAAGGTGGCTCTGATCGCCTGATCGAACGCAGTGGCCGCGTTGCCGAAGGTGGCTCTGACCGCCTGATCGAACGCAGTGGCCGCGTCGCTGAAGGTGGTTCGGATCGCCTGGTCGAACTCAGCCGTGTGAGCTGATAGCCATGGTCGAAAAGAACAACTCATGTCACAACGCTTGCTCCCCTCCAGGCCCGGTCATTGACCGGGCTTTGTTTTTTTAACTAGAGTGCCCAGCCTTACCGCCACAGAAGCCCGCACCATGCTGCCGCGCGCCGAACAGAAGCTACAGACCCGCCAGGCCCTGCTCGATGCCGCCTGCCTGCTGATGGAGAGCGGCCGTGGCTTCGGCAGTATCAGCCTGCGCGAAGTAGCAAAAACGGCAGGCATCGTGCCCACCGGGTTCTACCGGCACTTTTCCGACATGGACGCCTTGGGCCTGGCCCTGGTAGCTGAAGTCGATACCACGTTCCGCCAGACCATCCGCCTGGTGCGGCAAAACGAATTCGAACTGGGTGGCATCACCGACGCCTCGGTGCGCATCTTCCTCGATGTGGTGGCCGCCCACCGTGCACAGTTCCTGTTCCTGGCCCGCGAGCAATACGGTGGCTCACAGGCCGTGCGCCAGGCCATTGCCCGCCTGCGCCAGGACATCAGCGACGACCTGGCCACCGACCTTGCGCGCATGAAGCGCTGGCAGCACCTGGACAGTGCCGCGCTGACGGTGATGGCCGACCTGGTGGTGAAGACCGTGTTCGCTACCCTGCCCGAACTTATTGACAGCCCGGAAGCGGGTTATCCACAGACGCTGACGGCGCAGGAAAAGATTACCCAGCAGTTGCGCTTCATCTTTGTCGGGGCGCGGCACTGGCAGGGGCTGGGCAACCCGGGCTGATGGGTAGCCTGTGCCGGCCCTTTCGCGGGCACGCCCGCTCCCACAGGTAACCCACATTGCTGGGACGTGTGGTGCTCCTGTGGGAGCGGGCGCGCCCGCGAAAGGGCCAGCACAGGCTACCGAGAACCCCAGTTCTGCTACCATGGCGCCCTGCCCGACAGCGACGAGCGCCGAAATGTCCAACCCCCGCCCCACCCTGCCCGAACTGGCCCGTTTCAACCAGCACTTCGCCGAGCGCATCGTGCCGATGTGGCAAGGGCCAGGCTGGAACGCCGACATGGCCCTGCCCTACGAGGCGCTGGACGATCAGCATCAGCCATTGCCCGTGCAGCGCTACCGGGCCATGGCCTGCGCCCGTCAGCTGTATCTGTTCAGCAGCCGCATCGGCCAACCGGGCGCCGCCGAGCGCGCAGCCGCCCTGTTCCGCTCCCTGCAAAAGCACTTCCACGACGCCGAGCACGGTGGCTGGTTCTACAGCATCGATGCCCAGGGCAAGCCGCTGGACCGGCGCAAGGACCTGTATACCCACGCCTTCATCGTCTTCGCCTGCGCGCACTACTGGGGCAAGGTGCGCGAAAGCCTGGTGGAGTCCACCCTGAACGCCGCGCTGGACATCATCGACCAGCAGTTTGCCCGTGACGACGGCCTGTACGAAGCCAGCCTGGGCGAAGACTGGGCCGACCTGGGCAGCGGCCCGCTGCAGAACCCGCAGATGCACCTGGCCGAAGCATTCCTGCAAGTGCTGGCGGTGCGTGATGACGAGCATACCCGACTGTCGCTGCTGCAACTGTGCGAAGCACTGCAGACATACTTCATCGAACCGGCCCACGGCCTGATGCTGGAAAAGCCACTCGGGGCTGTGGATAACTGGTTTGAGCCAGGGCATCAGTTCGAGTGGTTCTATTTGCTGCATACCTCGCCGCTGCTGCGTGATACGCCGCTGCATGCGTCCATCGACCGGGCCTTCGGCTTTGCCGAGCAGTATGGGGTGAAAGATGCGGCAGTGCTGGCGATGCTGGATGTGGAGGGCAAGGTGATCGATGCCACCCAGCGGATCTGGGCCCAGGCGGAGTATTTGCGGGCACTGGTGTTGCGGGCTGGGGGCGAGGCAAAATTGCCGGAGCTGTTGCAGGTGCTGGAGGCGCGGTTCCTGCGTGAGGCGGGCTGGTATGAGTGCCGGGATGGGCAAGGCAGTGTCAGCCGGCATGATATGCCTTCGACTACGCCCTACCATTTGGCGACTTGCCTGGAAGGGCTGCAGCGCTTGAGCTGACGCATTCGCGGGCACGCCCGCTCCCACAGGGATAGCGCCGACCTTGAGGGCGGCAAATTACCTGTGGGAGCGGGCGCGCCCGCGAAGAGGCCCTCGGATCAGCCCTTGACCGAGCGGTCGATGGAGAACCCTGCCCAGTCCTGGCTCACCGGCATCAACTCGAGGCTGTTGATATTGATGTGCGCCGGCTGGTTGAGGATCCAGAAGATGGTCTCGGCAATGTCCTGCGGCTGGATCGGCTCGGCACCCGCATAGGTCGCGTCGTACTTGGCCTGGTCACCACCAAAGCGCACCAGCGAGAACTCGCTCTCGCACAGGCCCGGCTCGATGTTACTCACCCGCACGCCAGTACCGCGCAGGTCGCAGCGCAGGCTCAGCGAGAACTGGCCGACAAACGCCTTGGTGCCGCCATACACGTTGCTGCCCGGGTACGGGTAGTTGCCCGCCACCGAACCCACGTTGAGGATCGATGCACCACGGCCGTGGGCGATCAGGCGTGGCAGCAGCAACCGAGTGGTGTACATCAGGCCCTTGATGTTGGTGTCGACCATGGTTTCCCAGTCGTCCAGGCTGCAGTTCTGCGCCGCGTCCACACCCAGTGCCAGGCCAGCGTTGTTCACCAGGCCCTGCAGCTTGTCGAAGCCGGCCGGCAGGGTGGCAATGGCCTGTTCCATAGCCTTGCGGTCACGCACGTCCAGTACCAGGCCATGCACTTCGGTCTTGGCCGACAGTTCGGCACACAGGGCATCCAGGCGCTCCTTGCGACGGCCGGTGAGCACCAGCTTCCAGCCGGCTTCGGCGAAGCGGCGGGCGGTGGCCTCGCCAAAACCGGAAGTGGCGCCAGTGATGAATACGGTGGACGTCATGCTCTGTTCCTCACGGTGGGTTGTCATCGGCAGCTTTGCAGCATGCCCGCGCCGGGCGCCGGCAGCAAGCCGTTCATGGCGCTGTTCATTTTTTGTACATATGCGGCAAACCCTTGCGGCAGAGGGCTTGGCGCCAGCTATGCGCATGTTATCCACAAGGCTTTCCCCACGGATTGGGGGCAACTTGTCTGCTGTGCGGAACCCTTTCAGCGGCTTGTGGTCGGTGGATATCTTTTCGGTGATGGCGCAAGGCTTTCAAGCATGCCGCCTGTAGCGGTCTGTCCAAGGTTTTTACACAGAGTTATCCACAGTTTTTTCATTGCTCTGCGGATGCATGCAGGGCTTTGAAATACCTTGGAAAATCATCCACAAGCCGGACATGATCAAAAAATGATCACACCTCTGCAGGGCTTGATATTAAAGGGCTTGAGCGAGATGCCACCATGTTTTCCACAGGCGGTTCCACATTATCCGTGGAAAAGATCTGGCCTGTGGAAACAAGGGCTTGGGATGGGATGGTGATGATTATGGCCAAAGGTGCGCGACAAGTTGTCCACATTGGGAATGGGGCTGCTTTGCAGCCCATCGCCGGCAAGCCAGCTCCCACAGGTATTGCGTTGCTCTCAGGGCTTGTGAGATCCCTGTGGGAGCTGGCTTGCCGGCGATGGGCCGCAAAGCGGCCCCGAATTAAACTCAATGCCCGCCAAGATAGGCGTTACGCACTTCCTCGTTGACCAACAGTTCCTGCCCGGTCCCGGTCATGCGGATCTGCCCGTTGACCATCACATACGCACGGTCCGACAACTTCAGCGCATGGTTGGCGTTCTGCTCCACCAGGAAGATGGTCATCCCGCTCTTGGCCAATTCACGCAACGTCGAGAAGATCTGCTTGACCACGATCGGCGCCAGCCCCAGCGAGGGCTCGTCCAGCAGCAGCAACTTGGGCCGGCTCATCAGCGCCCGGGCGATGGCGAGCATCTGCTGCTCGCCACCGGACATGGTCATGGCCCGCTGGTTGCGCCGCTCCTTCAGCCGTGGGAACAACTCGTACATGCGCTGCATGTCTTCGTCGGCATGTTTGTCGCCAATGGGGATGGTGCCCATCATCAGGTTCTCCTCGACGGTCATGTCGGGGAACACCCGGCGCCCCTCCGGTGACTGGGCAATGCCGTTGGAGGCGATGTAGTGCGACGACTTGCGGGTGATGTCAGTGCCGCGGTACACGATGTTCCCGGCGGCCGCCCGCGGCTGGCCGAAGATCGACATCAGCAAGGTCGACTTGCCGGCACCGTTGGCACCGATCAGGCTGACCGTCTCGCCCTCGTTGATGTGCATCGACACCTTTTTCAGCGCCTGGATCGGCCCGTAGAACACGTCCAGGTCCTTCAGCTCGAGAATGGGTGCACTCATACCAGTTCCTCTTCGTCTGCACCCAGGTAGGCGGCGATCACCGTCGGGTTATGGCGGATATCCTGCGGGGCGCCTTCGGCAATCACGTTGCCGTGGTCCAGCACCACGATATGGTCGGAAATGCTCATGACCATGCCCATGTCGTGCTCGATCAGCACCACAGTGATGTCATGCTCGTCACGCAGCACGCGGATCATGCGGCTGAGCGCCTCGGTTTCCTGCGGGTTCAGGCCGGCAGCCGGTTCGTCCAGGCAGATGATCTTTGGCCGCGTGCACATGGCCCGGGCAATTTCCAGGCGACGCTGCTGGCCGTACGACAGCTCGCCGGCCAGGCGGTTGGCACAGTCGACCAGATCAACCACTTCCAGCCAGTAGAAGGCGTGGTCCAGCGCATCGCTCTCGGCCTTGCGGAAGGCCTTGGTGTTGAGCACCCCGGCCAGCAGGTTGCGGTTGACCCACATGTGCTGGGCTACCAGCAGGTTCTCCACCACCGACATTTCCTTGAACAGGCGAATGTTCTGGAAGGTGCGCGCCAGGCCTGCGCGGTTGACCAGGTGAGTACCGCCGAACATCTTGTAGTACAGGCGGTTGGCAAAGCGCGCCGGCGACACGAAGTCGGCCGCCTGGAAGCGCTCGCCAAGCAGCTGGATGACGTTGGTGTGGCTGCCGCGCACGTTCAGCTCGATACGCCCGCCGCTGGCCTTGTAGAATCCGGTCAGGCAGTTGAACACGGTGGTCTTGCCGGCGCCGTTGGGGCCGATCAGGGCGAAGATCTGGTTGCGCTTGACCTTCAGGCTGACGTCGCTGAGCGCCTTGATGCCGCCGAACTGCATCATCAGGTTGTCGACCGATAGAATGATTTCGTCGCTCATGGCGCCACTCCTTTACGCGGGGTCACACCGGTACGGCTGATGCGGATCAGCCCACGCGGTCGCCAGATCATCATCAGCACCATCAACACACCGAACAGCAGTACCCGGTATTCGGAGAAGCTGCGCAGCAGCTCCGGCGCCACGGTCAGCACGAACGCCGCGATCACCACGCCCACGGTCGAGCCCATGCCGCCCAGTACGACGATGGCGAGGATCAGCGCCGACTCGAAGAAGGTGAACGACGACGGGTTGACGAAGCCCTGGTAGGTGGCAAAGAACACCCCGGCCAGGCCGGCAGTGGAAGCACCCAGGGTAAACGCCGAAAGCTTGACCAGTACGTGGTTCAGGCCCATCGAGCGGCAGGCGATCTCGTCTTCGCGCAGTGCTTCCCACGCCCGGCCGACCGGCATGCGGGTCAGGCGGTGCTTGATGTACAACACCGCCAGCACAACCAGGAACAGCACCGCGTAGATGAACACGAACTTGAGGTTGGCGTTGTAATCGAAGCCGAAGAACTCATGGATCGGCACCCCGCCGTCCTTGGCCCGGCGGCCGAACTCCAGGCCGAAGAAGGTTGGCGACGGCGCCGGCATGCCGTTGGGGCCACCGGTGAACGACAGCCAGTTGTTCAGCACCAGGCGGATGATCTCGCCAAAGCCCAGGGTCACGATCGCCAGGTAGTCACCGTGCATGCGTAACACCGGGAAGCCGAGTATGCACCCCGCCAGCGCCGCCGCGATGGCCGCCAGCGGCAGTACGCTCCAGAAGCCCAGGCCGAGGTATTGGTAACCCAGCGCCAGGCCGTAGGCGCCAATGGCGTAGAACGCCACGTAACCCAGGTCGAGCAGGCCGGCCAGGCCGACCACGATATTCAGGCCAAGGCCCAGCAACACGTAGATCAGGCCGAGGATGACCACGGTCAGCAGGTACTTGTTGGCGAAGATCGGGAAGACGATGGCAATTACCACCAGCGCCGGGATGATGTAGCGCAACCGCGACTTGTAGTCCGGTGCGTTGACGTGCACGCCCGAGCCACCACTGTCGAAGCCTTCGAGCATGCGCCGCCCGGCGGCGGTCTGCACGTAGAGGCTGAGCAGGAAGCGCCCGAGCATCACCCCGCCCACCAGCCAGGCTACCCGGCGTGGTTCGGCGTTGAAGGTGTAACCATCGAGCACCACGCCGACGATCGGGCCGAAGACGATGAGCGCCAGCAGGCCGGCGACGATGGTTTCGAGCAAGCTGCGCTTGATATCGAAACCTTTGGTTTCAGAGGCAGAGGCAATCTTGGCAATCGACATGTTCACACCTTAGCCACGAGCGGACGACCCAGCAGGCCTTGAGGGCGGAAGATAAGGATCATCACCAGCAGCGAGAAGCTGAACACGTCCTTGTAGTCGGAGTTGATCAGGCCAGAGAACAGCGACTCGGAAATACCCAGGATGATCCCGCCAAGCATGGCGCCAGGCAGCGAGCCGATACCACCGAGCACGGCGGCGGTGAACGCCTTGATGCCGATGATGAAGCCGGCGTAGAAGTCGAAGGTGCCGTAGTTCATGGTGATCAGCACGCCTGCCAGGGCGGCCATTACCGCACCGATGACAAACACGTACGAAATCACCCGGTCGGTGTTGATGCCCAGGATCGAGGCCATCTTGCGGTCTTGCTGGGTAGCGCGGCACATGCGGCCGAGCTTGGTGTACTTGATCACGTAGGTGAGCAGGCCCATGCCGACGAAGGCCGCGACCAGGATGAAGATCTTGGTGTAGGTCAGTTGCACGAAGCCGGTACCGAATTCGACGCGCACAGCCCCTTCAAGCAGGGTTGGCACGCCTTGCTGGCGGGCACCCTGGCTGATCTGCGCGTAGTTCTGCAGAATCAGCGAAATACCGATGGCACTGATCAGCGGTGCCAGGCGGGTGGAGTTACGCAGAGGTTTGTAGGCGATGCGCTCGATGGTGAAGCCATACACGCCCGTGACGACGACGGTGAACAACAGCGTGCCCAACATCAGCAGGGGGAACGACTCGATACCGAAATAAGCCAGCAATGCCAGGCTGATCGCCGCGAGGTACGCGGAGATCATGTACACCTCGCCGTGCGCGAAGTTGATCATGCCGATAATGCCATAGACCATTGTGTAGCCGATGGCGATCAGGCCATAGACCGACCCGAGGGTCAGGCCGTTGACCAGTTGCTGCAGGAAAATACCATCCATAACGCAATCTCACCTGAGTGAGACTGCACGGGCGCCGGCCACGGATGAAGCGGCCCCAGGCGGCGCAGAACCGTGCAGATCTCCGAAATAAAGACAGGTACCGCGGGGCTTGGGCCCGAGCATCAGCCCGGGCCGTGGGCCGTTATTATTTTTGTTTTTCCAGCTGGTGGTATTTACCGTCCTTGTCCCACTGGTAGACCACGTAGTCGGAGACGGTCAGGTCGCCTTTACTGTCCCACTTCTTCTCGCCCATGACGGTCTGCACCGGGTTGGCCTTCAGCCACTTGGCAGCATCTTCGCCCTTGTTCGACTTGGCGCCGTTGAAGCCAGCGGCCAGGGCCTGCAGCGAGGCATAGGCGTACAGGGTGTAGCCTTCAGGTTCGGTACCGGCCTTGCGGAACTCTTCCACCACCGCCTTGCTGTCTGGCAGCAGGCGCGGGTCGGCGCCGAAGGTCATGTATACGCCATCGACGTATTGCGCGCCGCCGGCGGTGGCCACCAGTTCGTCGGTGACGATGCCGTCATCGGACATGAACTTGACGTCCTTCAGGCCCTGCTCGCGCAGCTGGCGTACCAGCGGGCCGGCTTCCGGGTGCAGGCCGCCAAAGTAGACCACGTCGGCACCGGTGGAGCGGATCTTGGTAACCACGGCGCTGAAGTCTTTCTCGCCACGGGTCAGGCCTTCGTACAGCACAGGCTTGACGCCGCGTTTTTCCAACTGCGCCTTGGTGGCATCGGCCAGGCCTTGGCCGTAGGTGTCCTTGTCGTGCAGCACCGCGACTTTCTTGCCCTTGAGCACATCAACGATGTAGTCGCCGGCGACGATGCCCTGCTGGTCGTCACGGCCGCACATGCGGAACATGGCGCTCAGGCCACGCTCGGTAACCTGTGGGTTGGTGGAGCCAGGGGTGATGGCGATCACGCCCGCCTCGTCATACACCTCGGACGCCGGAATGGTGTTGGAGGAACAGAAGTGGCCGACCACCCCGATCACCTTGTCCTGGTCGACCAGGCGGTTGGCCACGGCCACGGCCTGCTTCGGCTCGCAGGCGTCATCGCCCTTCACCAGGACGATTTTCTCGCCATTCACGCCACCGGCGGCGTTGATCTTGTCGGCCGCTGCCTGCGCACCCTTCATGTACTGCTCGCCAAACGCTGCGTTCGCCCCGGTCATGGGGCCCGCTACACCGATCTTGACGTCGGCCTGAACATACGAAGAAACACCCAGTGCTGTAGCCACGGCCAGAGCCAGGAAACCTTTCTTGTAAAACGTCTGCGACATGAGGTGGTGCTCCTAGAGTTTTTTTTGGTTGGCACTACAACTTCTCAACCCTGTGCTCAGAGCAAGGGCCGTGCCATAGGTTTTGTCTTCCGGGGAAACACACTGCGCGGGTGCACTGAAGGCGACCGACGGCCTTTTCTTTATTGAGCGTGCAACCGTCTGCCACGCGGCAGGCGCCACCACACGTACAGACAAGGAGCAACCGTACGGTGCCATCATTGCAACCCCGACAAGTGTTTACGTGCAACCAGCCTGTAACAGCGGACGTCACCGAACTGCACACCGCTGGTGCGCGACTGCTACAGGCGGCACCGTTTCAAGGCTAGCCGGTGCATGGAAAAACACCTCTGTTTTGGCTGTTCGGGCCTCTTCGCGGGCTCGCCCGCTCCCACAGGTATTGCACCGTTTTCAAGCTCAGTGCAGTTCCTGTGGGAGCGGGCAAGCCCGCGAAAGGGCCATAACAGCCACACAAGCCATCAAAGGCTGGCACAATGTCCGCCATTCGCCGCTTCCGGAGCCCCCTTGATGAGCGAGAGCGCATTCGCCGAGCGCATCGTGCACAACCTGCTCGACACCGACTTCTACAAACTCACCATGATGCAGGGCGTGTTGCACAACTACCCGGACGCTGACGTCGAATGGGAATTCCGCTGCCGCAACGGCGAGGATCTGCGCCCCTACCTGGGCGAGATCCGTCACCAGCTCGAACTGCTCAGCGACCTCACACTCGATGATGGCCAACTGGCTTTCCTCGAACGCATCAGCTTCCTCAAGCCGGACTTCCTGCGCTTTCTGCGGCTGTTTCGCTTCAACCTGCGCTACGTACGCGTCGGTATCGAAAACGATCAACTGTTCCTGCGCCTGAAAGGCCCGTGGCTGCACGTAATCCTGTTCGAAGTGCCGCTACTGGCCATCATCAGCGAAGTGCGCAACCGCCAACTGCACCCGCACATGCGGCTGGCCGAAGCCCGTGACCAGCTGTACCGCAAGTTCGACTGGCTGCGTGCGCATGCCAGCGATGATGAACTGGCCGACCTGCAGGTGGCCGACTTCGGCACCCGCCGGCGTTTTTCCAGTCGCGTGCAGGAAGAAGTGGTGCGGGTATTGCGCAACGACTTCCCGGCCCGCTTCGTCGGCACCAGCAACGTCGACCTGGCATGGAAACTGGATATCAAGCCGCTGGGCACCATGGCCCATGAGTGGATCATGGCCCACCAGCAGCTCGGCCCGCGGCTGATCGACAGCCAGATCGCCGCGCTGGACTGCTGGGTACGCGAGTACCGCGGGCTGCTCGGCATCGCCCTGACCGATTGCATCACCATGGACGCCTTCCTCGGCGATTTCGACCTGTACTTCGCCAAGCTGTTCGACGGCCTGCGCCATGACTCGGGTGAGCCGGTGGCCTGGGCAGAGAAGGCCATTGCCCACTACCAGAAACTGGGTATCGACCCGATGACCAAGACCCTGGTGTTCTCCGATGGCCTCAACCTCACCCGCTCGCTGGAAATCTTCCGTGCCCTGCGCGGTCGCATCAACGTCAGTTTTGGCATCGGCACCAACCTGACTTGCGACATACCGGGTGTAGCACCGATGAACATCGTGCTTAAAATGACCGACTGCAACGGCGCGCCAGTGGCCAAGATCTCGGACGAAGCCGCCAAGACCCAATGCCGCGACGAGAATTTCGTCGCCTATATGCGCCACGTATTCAAAGTCCCCAGCAAGGAGTAACCCATGCAAGCGGTTCAGCAAGAGATTGCCCAGGCGCTGAAGGTACAGCCGCCGTTCGCCGACACCGCCGCGCTCGAGGCCGAAGTCGCCCGGCGTGTGGCGTTCATCAAGGACTGCCTGGCCAATGCCCGGCTCAAGACCCTGGTGCTGGGCATCAGCGGCGGTGTCGACTCGCTGACGGCCGCCCTGCTCGCCCAGCGCGCAGTGAATGAACTGCGCGCCGAAACCGGCGACCAGGCATACACCTTCATTGCCGTGCGCCTGCCGTACCAGGTGCAGCATGACGAGCATGATGCCCAGGCCTGCCTGGAGGTGATCAAGGCCGATGAAGTGCACACCGTGGACATTGCCCCGGCAGTGCGGGCATTGGCGGCGGAAGTGGTGGAGCTGAAGAACGGCTCGCCAACCCTGGTCGACTTCGTGGTCGGCAACGTCAAGGCGCGTACGCGCATGGTTGCCCAGTACACCATCGCCGGCGCACGCGCAGGCCTGGTGATCGGTACCGACCACGCCGCCGAGGCGGTGATGGGCTTCTTTACCAAGTTTGGTGATGGGGCCTGCGACCTGGCGCCGCTGAGCGGGCTGGTGAAGAACCAGGTACGGGCGATTGCGCGCAGCTTTGGTGCGCCGGAGTCACTGGTGGAGAAGGTGCCGACTGCGGACCTGGAAGACCTGGAACCGGGCAAGCCGGACGAAGCGTCGCATGGCGTGACCTACCAGCAGATCGATGCCTTCCTGCATGGGTTGCCGGTTGACCAGGCAGCATTCGACATCATCGTTGCCACCTACCGCAAGACCCAGCACAAGCGCGAACTGCCGTTTGCCCCATAAAAGCTTCGCGGGCTCGCCCGCTCCCACAGGATAGCCACTGCCCTTGAGAACAGTGATTCACCTGTGGGAGCGGGCGTGCCCGCGAATAGGCCCGAAAGCCCTACTCAGCTGCCATCACTTGACGACAACCTTGCCCTTCATCATCGAGATGTGGCCCGGGAAGGTGCAGAAGAAGCTGTAGTCACCACCGGCTTCCAGCTTGGAAGTGTCGAACTTCACTTCGGTTTCTTTTTCCGGCGCGCCGATCATCGCAGTGTGGGCGATGATGTTGGCGTTATCTTCTTTCAGATAACCCTTTTCGATGCCCTGGCTCATGCCTTCGGTGGCAATGCCCTGCATGTCGGCAGTCTTGCTGATCACCAGGTTGTGACCCATGACGTTCTTCGGCAGGCTGCCGGAGTGGGTCAGTTTGACGGTGAACTCCTTGCAGCTCTTGTCGACGGTGAATTCCTTGGTGGTATAGGACATCTGGTCCGTCGATTCGACAGTTACCGAGCACTCGGCGGCGAAGACAGAAGCGCTGGCGAGGGTCAGCAGGGATACCGCTACAGCTTTCGCAAACATCATGAATCTCCTTGGCAGGGTTTTATCAATTGCGAGACTGCCTGAAACCGTTCAGCCCCCTGCTGACATGGGTCAAGGGGCTGTCAAGAGGCCAGCCAGTAGAATTGTTCAATGGATTGTATACAACCAATCTAAGGGCACATCATGCCCTTTTAATAGACGATGGGACAACCTCTCATTTAGGAGCAATACCAAATGCCCATCTCGAATTTCCTCAATAGCCTGCTCGCGGCCTACGCCCACGGCGCTACTGGCGCCATCTGCGAATTCTCCCGCCCCGAATGAAAGCGGCCTTGGAAGTGACGGGCATGCGCCTTACCCTGTGCAGCTAAGTGACAGGAGATGAGCAATGCCCGTACGTTCCGTTTGTGTGTTCTGCGGCGCCAGCATTGGCGCCAACCCTGCCTACCGTGAGGCCGCCGTCGCGCTTGGCCAGGCCATAGCGCGTCGTGGGCTGAAGCTGGTGTACGGCGGCGGTGCCGTAGGCCTGATGGGCGTGGTGGCCGACGCGGCCATGGCAGCAGGTGGCGAAGTGGTAGGCATCATCCCGCAGAGCCTGCTGGACGCTGAAGTCGGCCACAAAGGCCTGACCCGCCTGGAAGTGGTTGATGGCATGCACGCACGCAAGGCCCGCATGGCCGAACTGAGCGATGCGTTCATCGCCTTGCCGGGTGGGCTGGGTACGCTGGAGGAACTGTTCGAAGTGTGGACCTGGGGGCAACTGGGCTATCACGCCAAGCCACTGGGGCTGCTCGATGTGAACGGCTTTTACGACAAGCTGGGCGGGTTCCTCGACCATATTGTCGAAGAAGGCTTTGTGCGCCCGCAGCACCGGGCGATGTTGCTGCTGGCGCAGCAGCCGGATGAGCTGCTGGACGGGATGGACAGCTTCGTTGCGCCGGTGGCGCCGAAGTGGGTCGACAAGAAACCTGATTGAAGGCTGAAATCCATGGGACCGCTCTGCGGTCCATCGCAGGCAAGCCAGCTCCCACAGGGATTGC